>NZ_JBEXWK010000018.1:0-175929 GCF_040629815.1 Streptomyces sp. NPDC005878 | reverse complement strand
TTTGCGGGGGGGCGGCCCCCGGGGTTGGGGGGGTGGGGGGGGGGGGGCCGGGCCCCCCCCCCCCCCCCCCCACCGGGTACGGCACGCCTCGGCGCCGACGGTCAGCCGAGCCGGGTGTCGGCGTAGGCGACCATCGCGTCACGCTGGTAGACCGCGAGCCCGTCGGCGATCCTGTCGAAGTTCTCCCGGAACCGCGGGTCGTCGACGTAGGTCTGGCCCAGCCCCTTGTACGCGGCGGCGTTCGGCGTCCAGAAGCGGCAGACGCCCTGGTAGTGGAGGTGCGTCTCGGCCTGCACCGCGGGGTCGGTGACCGGGGTACCGGCCACCATGAACTCCGCGAAACGGATCATCTGCGCCGTCACCTCGCGCTGCCAGCGCTCGGTGTCGTCGGGCGTCATCGTCTCGACGGCCTGCCGGGACTCCTCCCAGGCCTCCGGCCACCTCTCCCGCACCTCCGCCTCGGTCTCGGTGTCGGTGTGCTCGAAGCCCTCGAACAGGTTCTCCGGGCGGTTGATCCTCGCCATGGTGGTGTCCTCGTTCTCCTCCAGTTCGGCGATGGTGCGGCCGACCGTGCGGGCCAGCGTCTCCAGCCGGTCGCGCTCGGTGAGCAGGCGCCGGTGGTGCTCGCGGAGCACCGCCACCCGGTCGGCCTGGCTGTCCAGGACCGCCTGGATCTCGCGCAGCCCCAGGCCCAGCTCCCGCATGAGCAGGATCTGCTGGAGACGCAGCAGGTCGGCCTCCTCGTACTGGCGGTGCCCGTTGACGCCGATCCCCGCGGGCGGCAACAGGCCGATCTCGTCGTAGTGCCGCAACGTCCGGGACGTCACCCCGGACATCCGGGCCACGTCCGCGATCGACCAGGTCATGGCCGTGCCTCCCATCGCCGGGCCGGTCTTTCCGGCCACACCGAGGACACTAGAAGTTGACGTTACGGCAACCGCAAGCCGCGACGTGGGCGCTGAAACCTTTCCCTCCCCGAGGCCCTCCCGGAAGCCCCCCCCCGGGAAGCCCCCTCCCCCGATGCCGCGCCCCGGCAGCCCCAGGCCGGACGCCGCGTTCGGCGTCGAGGAGGTGCGTCGCCCTCCTCGTGCGGGCCGGGGGCAAGGGGGTGCTGACCGTCCCCGCCGCGCCCTCGCGGGCTGCTTCGCGCCGGGTTCCCGTACGGGGGCGTGGGGAGGATAGTCGGAAGCCGACGGCCTGCCGCGCACAGGGCCCGGCATGTCTCCCCTGGAGGTGTCCCGCTGTGACCACCACCCCCTCACCGGCGCGCGCCGGTGTGGCTCCCGGCGGTCTGCCGCTGCTCGGCCACGCCTGGCAACTCCACTCCCGGCCCTTGGAGTTCCTCTCGTCGCTGCCGGCCCACGGGGACCTCGTACGGATCGGGATGGGGCCCTGGCCGGCGTATGTCGTCTGCCGCCCGGACGCGGCGCACCAGATGCTCACCGACTCGCGGACCTTCGACAAGGGCGGCCCGTTCTTCGACAAGGCGCGGGTGCTGTTCGGCAGCAGTCTGCCGATGGCGGGCTGGCGTGAACACCGCTGGCAGCGCCGTCAGATGCAGCCCGCCTTCCAGCCCGGCCGTATCGAGGGGTACGGGGTGGTGATGGGCGAGGAGGTGGACCGGATGACCACCGCCTGGCGGCCCGGTCAACGGCTGGACGTCACCGCCGCGCTGACCACCCTGACCCTGCGCATCGTCACCCGCAGCGTGCTGGCCGCCGAGGCGGAGGACTCGGCGGTGGCCGAGGTGCTGGAGAGCCTGCACACCGTCATCGACGGCATCTACCAGAGGGTGATGCTGCCGCTCGGGCCGCTCTACCGGCTGCCCACCCGGAGCAACCGCCGCTACCGGCAGGCCTGTCGGCGGCTGCACCGCGCCATCGACGACATCATCGCCGCGCGGCGGGCGGCACCCGGTGAGCACGACCTGGTGTCGATGCTGCTGAACGCCCACGACGACGACACGGGCGAGCCGATGTCGGACACGGACATCCGCGACCAGCTGATGGTGATGATCGGCGCCGGTTTCGAGACCACGGCCAACACCCTCGCCTTCGCCCTGTGGTTGATCAGCCAGGACGCGAAGGTACGGGAGCAGGTGCACGCGGAGGTGGACGCCACCCTGGCGGGGCGCACGGCCACACCCGCCGATCTGGACGGTCTGGCCTACACCCAGCGCGTCATCCACGAGGTGATGCGCATGTATCCGGCGGGCTGGTTCTTCACCCGTGTCACCACGACCGACACCACTCTCGCCGGTCACCCCCTGCCCAAGGGCACCGCGCTCCTCTACAGCGCCTACCTCCTGCACCACCAGCCCGAGCTCTTCCCCGACCCGGAGCGTTTCGACCCGGACCGCTGGGCCGCCGACGAGGAAGCACTTCCCCGGGGGGCG
The DNA here is from genome assembly GCF_040629815.1 of Streptomyces sp. NPDC005878. Classification (NCBI taxonomy): domain Bacteria; kingdom Bacillati; phylum Actinomycetota; class Actinomycetes; order Kitasatosporales; family Streptomycetaceae; genus Streptomyces; species Streptomyces sp. NPDC005878. Next base: position 173,534 of record NZ_JBEXWK010000018.1, on the reverse strand, counting down.
CACGTGCCCTTCGGCGGGGGCAACCGCAAGTGCATCGGCGACCAGTTCGCGCTCACCGAGATGACGTTGGCGCTGGCCACGGTGTGCAGCCGCTGGGAGCTGACGCCCGATCCCGGGGCGACCCTGCACGTTCGGGTGCGCGGCACGCTGGGGCCGGGCCCGCTCGACATGACGTGCACACCCCGCTCCGCCCCGCCCGGTTCAGCCTGAGCGAGGGCGGGTCGGCCGCTCCCACAGCCGGGACACATGGGTGTGGAGAACGTCCTGGGCCTGGCGCGCGGTGAGGTGGCCGACGAGGACGTGTGCGGTGAGCCCGTCGGCGAGCGCCAGCAGCGCGCGGGCCTCGTGCTGGGGGTCCAGGGGCTGGAAGGCGAGGGACTGCACGGCCGGGGGCGGGGAGGCGGGGGGCTGGGGGGCTGAGGGATGGGAGGCGGGGGGCTGGGGGGCTGAGGGATGGGAGGCGGGGGCCTGGGGGGCTGAGGGCTGGGCGTCGACGGGTTCCCCGAGCCCGCCGCTCTCGTCGGCCTCCTCGATGAGCCGGGCGAACACCTCGTGCAGGGACGCGTAGCTGGCCTTCAGTGTGTCGGCCAGCGCCTCGTTCACGGCCGCCTGGGCGACGAACGCGAGCCACACCCGGGCCTCGGCACGGTGTTCCGGCGCCAGCAGGGAGACCTCGCCGACCGCGTGGCCCAGCGCGGTCGCGGCCGACTGGGCCGGACTCGCGACGAGACGGGCCCGTACGCGCGCGGTGATCCGCTCACCGACCACGCCCAGGGCGAAGACCAGCATCTCCTCCTTGGTGCGGAAGCAGCGCTGGACCGCCCCCATCGACACCTCCGCGCGGGCGGCGACATCGCGCAGGGTCACCCCCTCCAGCCCGCGCTCGTCGGCGAGCCGGCATACGGCGTCGGCGATGAGTCGGCGCCGTTCCTCGTGGTCCACCTGCTTGGGCATCCCGTCCGCCTCCCTGGGCCGTGTTCACCGCGCTCCTCGCGCTCCTCGCGCCGAGGCGGCCACTTTATTCGATGCACTCGCATCGGTAAGCAGGATATGGTTCCGATGCAAGCGCATCGGAACAAGGGCGGGAGAGTGCGAACCATGCGGGACGCGTTGTGGCGCAGGCCGGCGACGGCACAGGCGGCGGCCGTACGGAGCGGGGAGGTGTCGGCCGTCGACCTGGTCGAGAGCCATCTGGAGCGCATCGCCGCGGTCAATCCGCAGGTGAACGCCGTCACCCAGCTCCTGGCCGACCGCGCCCGCGAGAGCGCGGAGCGGACCGACCGCAGGCGTGCGGCGGGGCAGGTTCTCGGGCCGCTCGCGGGCGTGCCGTTCACGGTGAAGGAGTCCACACCCATCGAGGGCGTGCCGACCACCTTCGGCGTGCCACGCTTCCGCGATCTGGTCGCCCCGGCCGACGCACCCCCGGTGGCCCGGCTGCGTGCCGCGGGCGCCGTCCCCATCGGGCACAGCAACATGCCCACCCTGATCCTGGCCGGGATGCACACCCGCAGCGAGCTGTTCGGTGACACGCTCAACCCGTGGGACCACGAGCGGACGCCCGGCGGCACCAGCGGGGGCGACGCGGTGGCCGTGGCCACGGGGATGGCGGCGATCGGGCTGGGCAACGACTCCGGCGGATCGATCCGTGTCCCCGCCCAGTTCTGCGGCGTGGCGGGGCTCAAGCCGACCCCCGGACGCTTTCCCGCCGACCATCGCGTCCTGGGGCCGGACGACCCGGGCCCGGCCTCCCAGATGCTGGTCACCGACGGACCGCTGGCCCGGAGCGTGGCCGATCTGCGCCTGGCCTACGAGGTGCTGGCCGGCACCGATCCCCGGGACCCGCGTGCCGTTCCGGTGCCCGCGTACGGCGCCCCGCTGCCCGGTGCCGTGAAGGTGGCGGTCGTCGCGGACCCCGGCGGCCGCGGCGTCCACCCCGCGGTCGCGGCGGCGCTCCAGCGGGCGGCCGACGCGCTCCGCGACGCCGGGTACGACGTGTGCGACGTGGCGGACGTGCCACGGCTGGACGAGACCCTCGAAGCGTACGACCGGATCACCGTGACCGAGTTCGCCCCCAACTGGCCCGTGGTGCGCACCCTTCTGGGCGACGGCGGCCACCGCTACATCGAGATGGCGATGGAGCGGACGCCGCCCGCCACCGGCGCGGACGAGGTCATGCGGCTCATGGGCACGTGGATGAACATCCGCCGCTCCTGGGCGGAGTTCCTCGACACGTACCCGCTCGTGCTCGGTCCGTCGTTCACCGAGCCGCCGGTCGAGCCGGGTCTCGAGTCGCGCGACAGGGCGGGCCGGGACCGGGTCGCCTCGGCGATGCGCCTGTGCACGGCGACGAGTTTCGTGGGCGTACCGGCCGTGGCCGTGCCGACCGGGCTGACCGACGGGCTGCCCTGCGGGGTGCAGATCATCGGGCGCCCCTTCCGCGAGGACCTGTGCCTGGACGCGGCCCAGGCGGTCGAGGACCGGCTCGGGGTGCTGACGCCGGTGGATCCCCGGCCGGCCCGGTAGGGGCGCCGACGATCTGGGGGCGCCGGTCCGCAGCCGTCGAGGGGTGGCGCGGGCCGGACCGTGCGGGGGGGCGGCCGCTCGGCCCGCGACGGGACCACTGCGGCCGGTCCACCACCCGCCGACAGCGGGGCGGTAAGCCCGTCGCCCGGGGGTACTCGTTCTAGGCTTCACCCACCCGGTGCCGGCCCGGCCGCCGCCCCCGACCCCAGGAGTGCCCCCGTGTTCGACCCTGTGCTGGACAACCCGTACCCCGACAGCGGGCGCATCGACGACGTGCCCGCACCGCACGAGTTGCTGGGGCCGGTGCTGGGCTTCATCGGCACCTGGCACGGCCGGGGCCAGGGGGCGTATCCGACGATCGACGGGGAGTTCTCCTACGCGCAGGAAGTCGTCTTCAGCCACGACGGGCGCCCCTTCCTGCGGTACGAGGCGCGGGCCTGGCTGCTCGGGGTCGACGACGCGCCGCTGCGCCCCTCGGCGCGGGAGAGCGGCTGGTGGCGGCTCCAGGCGGACGGCCGCGTGGAGGCGTTGATCACCCAGCCGACCGGTATCGCGGAGATCGCGGTCGGCCACGCGGGCGAGAACACCGTCGACCTCTCGGCCGACCAGGTGGCCCTCACCCCGACAGCCAAGGAGGTGACCGCGACCCGGCGCCGCTACACGCTCACCGGCGACGACACCCTCACCTTCGTCCACGACCTGGCCGCGGTCGGCCAACCGCTCCAGCACCACCTCTCGGCACGCCTACGGCGCACGGCATAGCCGCGCCCCGGCCGCCCGCTCGTAAGCTGGCCCGTATGGACAGAGACCCGCACGACGTCGACGCATGGCCCCAGGGGCGCAACCCGCACCGCCGGAGCGTCGGCGTGCTCGGCTGGTCGCTGCTGCTCCTGCTGCTGCTCGCGCTGTTCCTCTTCGGGCCGCGCTGACGCCCCGCCGCACCGCGCGCAAAGCCGCGCCGGGGCGTAACGCCCGGCGCGGCTCCGGAGACGTCGGACCTGCGGCCGGTCCCAGCCGCACGACCGGCTCCCCCGCCAACTCCCGTCGCCCGGGGGAGCCGTCGTCTCCCCTTCCGCTTCGACGGCGGTCAGTTGTGCCCGAACTTCCGTGACTGCTTGTGGGAGGGCTCCTGCGGGACCGGGTGCATCGCCTCCCGTACCGCGGGCGACCCCGTCGACTCCTTCGTCTCCGCCGTCGCGGCGCGCTCGTGTCCGCCGGTGCGGGCGCCACGGTTCTGCCGGGTCTGCTTCTTACCCACGACGTTGCCTCCTTCAAGGACCGCGGAGGGTGAACCCCACCAGGCTCGCACATACGTACGAAGATCGCATTACAGGCATATCGGGCGGCAGGTGCGTGCCCCCTGGGCCTTCCGGCCGCCCTGCGCAGAGATCCGGTCGGTGCTCGCACCGCAGGGGCGGCGGGTGGCCCCGCAGGCCCGGCGAGCTGATGGGCGGGGGAGCCGGCTCGGCGGCGCGTCTGGCGGGCTCCACACGGTTCCGGCCAAGGGGCCGGTGTGCCCAACTGCCGGTTCGGGACGGTCATTTCAGCCAGCGAGCCCTCCCCAAGGCCTCACGCTCCGCGTCATTGCGCAATCCCTAAACTGCGGGATTACGCCTCGCCTGGAAGCCCCCTAGCGTGGCGGAGACGGCACTCGCCCCCCTCTCCCGACCACCTGCCCCCCACTTCCCCGTAGCGGCACGTCCACGCCACGGGGGACGGTACGCGCGGTCCGCGCACGAACAGGCCACCACCGTGCACGCATCGTCAACGCATTCCCCCGCCGTCGCCCCTTGAATGAGGCGTCAGCCGACCGGAAGCCACCCGAAGGGCAGGCAGTTGAGCACCCCATCCTCCTTTCCCGCCCCGTCACCGCCCCCGTCCTCCTCCGCGCCTCCCGCGCCACCCGAAACGGGCACCGGGCACGTGGACACCTTCGTGCAGGACCACTTACCGCCCCCCGCCCTCCAGCCGGACACCCTGCTCGACCTGCCCACGCTGCGCTTCCCGCCCCGGCTCAACTGCGCGACGGAGCTTCTCGACGGCCCCGTCGGCGCGGCCGACCGCTCGGGCCGTCTCGCGGTGCTCTCGCCGCACGGGGTGCGCTGGACCTACGCGGAACTCCACGCCACCGTCTCCCGCATCGCCCACGTCCTCACCGAGGACATGGGCCTGGTGCCGGGCAACCGGGTGCTGCTGCGGGGCACCAACACCCCGATGACGGTGGCCATCTGGCTGGCCGTGGTGCGGGCCGGCGGGGTGGTGGTGGCCACCATGCCGCTGCTGCGCGCCAAGGAACTCGCGTACGTCATCGACAAGGCACGCATCACCCACGCGCTGTGCGAGTCCGCCCTCAGTGCCGAACTGGAGGCGGCGCGCACGGACGGGAGCGCGCCGCGGACGATGTACTACCCGGGCGCGACGCCGGACGACACGGACCCGGGCGCGACGCGGGACGGCACGGACCCGGGCGCGGGCGCCGGCCTCGAAGAGGCCATGGCCCGCCACCCCGGCCGGTTCTCCCCCGCGGACACCGCCGCCACCGATCCCTGCCTGATCGCCTTCACCTCCGGCACCACGGGGATGCCGAAGGCGACCGTGCACTCCCACCGTGACGTGATGGCGGTGTGCCGCTCCTTCCCCCAGCACACGCTGCGGGCCACCAGCGACGACCGCTTCATCGGCACCCCCTCCCTGGCGTTCACCTACGGCCTCGGCGGGCTGCTGCTCTTCCCCCTGCACATCGGCGCCTCCGTCGTCCTGCTCGACCGGGCTTCACCCCGCCACCTCGCCCGGGCGATCGACGAGTTCCGGGCCACGGTCTGCTTCAGCGGCCCGACCGCGTACCGGGCGATGTGCATGGACCCCGCCCCGTACCGACTGTCCTCGCTGCGCGAATGCGTCTCGGCGGGGGAACCGCTGCCACCCGTCACCCGCAAGATGTGGAAGCAGCGCACCGGCCACGACCTGATCGACGGGCTGGGCTCCACCGAGATGCTGCACATCTTCATCGCGATGCGCGGGGACGAGGCCGCCACCCGGCCCGGCGCGCTCGGACGCCCGGTGCCCGGCTACCTCGCCGCGGTCGTCGACGACGCCGGGCGCCCCCTGCCGTACGGGGAGGTCGGCGCGCTGGCCGTCAAGGGGCCGACGGGCTGCCGCTACCTGGACGACGCGCGGCAGGCGGACTACGTACGCAACGGCTGGAACCTCACCGGCGACGCCTGCTGGGCCGACAAGGACGGCTATCTGCACTACCACGCCCGCCTCGACGACATGATCGTGTCGGCCGGATACAACATCTCGCCCGTCGAGGTCGAAGCCACCCTCCTGACCCATCCGGCCGTGAAGGAGTGCGCGGCGGTCGCCGCGCCGGACGACGAGCGCGGGGCGGTGGTGCGGGCCCACGTCGTGCTCGCGGAGGGGCACACCCCCTCGCCCGAACTCGTTCTGGAACTCCAGCGGTTCGCCAAGGCCGAGATGGCGCCCTACAAGTATCCGCGCCTCATCACGTTCTGCGCCGAACTCCCCCGGGCCGGCACCGGCAAGATCCAGCGTTTCCGTCTGCGCGGCGCCGACGGCGGCTCCGCTCCGTCGGCCGAGCGGGAAGGAGCGAGTGGTGACGCCGCCTCCCTCTGAAGCCGGCGCGGCCGGCTTCACCCAGCGCAAGCGCGTCTTCTTCCACCACTGCGATCCGGCGGGCATCGTCTTCTACCCGCAGTATCTGCTCCTCATCAACGAGGTGCTCCAGGACTGGTTCGAGACGGGGCTGGAGGTCGGCTACGCGGGACTGTTCGCCGAGCGGCGGATCGGCATTCCCACCGTCCGCCTGGAATGCGACTTCCTCGCGCCGAGCCGGCTCGGCGACGCGCTGGACATCACGCTCACCGTCGAACGCATCGGCACGTCCTCGTTCGAGCTGCGCTACGCCTGTACCGGGGCGCCGGGCCAGGACGTGCGCGCCCGCATCCGCGCGGTGCTGGTGACCACGTCGCTCGAAGGGCACGGCCCGATCCCCATCCCCCAGGACATCCGTACAGCGATGGAGCGATACACATGACGACCGACCGCAGGGACTCCGCCGCCGACCTCATCGGCCTGATCGAGACCGACGGCCTCGGCGCGGGCAACTTCTTCCGGCTGGCGGCGGCCGCGAGCGAGACGGCCGAGACCGTGATCGAACTCGACCTGCCCTATCGCGCTCCCACCGGGACCCGCCACGACCGGCTCACCCTGGCGGCGCTCGACGAGTTCACCGACCGGGTGGCCGCCGGGTACTACGCCGACGGCATCCGCCCCAAGGACCCGGTGGCCGTCTATGTGGCCGAGAGCGTGCGCTATCTCGTGCACTACATCGCGCTGACGAAGATCGGCGCCATTCCGGTGTTCGTGAACAGTTCGCTCCCCTCCGAGACCGCGGCGCGGTTCGTCGAGCACGTCGGGGCGGCGGCCGTGGTCACCGACCCCGAGCGGCTCGCCGAGGACCGGTTACCGATCACGTACTACACCGAGGAGCCGTACGGTCAGGGGGCCTACAAGCTCTTCACCCACGAGGACGACGACCCGGTGCTGATCGCCCACACCTCGGGGACCACCGGCATCCCCAAGGCCGTGCAGTTCAACCACAAGGGGTTCTTCTTCGGCGTCCGGCAGCAGATCCGGGCCGACCTCGGCACCCGAATCCTCTCGGCCCTGCCGCAGAGCCACGCGTCCGCGATCTCGGTGCTGATGTCGGCGGTCGCCCGGCGGGCCACCACGCTGCTCGCGACCCGCCGCGGTCCCGAGGAGATCGCCCTCGCCATCCAGGAGTTCCGCCCGCACCTGGTGGCGGGCTTCCCGAAGACCTTCGTCGACCTGTGCCGCGTCGATCTCGACGCCTACGACCTGTCCTCGGTCGCCCGGTGGATGTCCACCGGCGACGCCAACCACGAACGGCACATACGCAAGCTGGTGGCGCGCGGCAACCACGTCGACCGGGACGGGAACCCGCGGCCCGGTTCGCTGTTCATCGACAACTTCGGCTCCTCCGAGTTCGGTTTCGCCATGTTCCGTACGGTGCACACGCCGACCAGCGACCGCTACCAGCGGTGCATCGGCCGCCCGTTCGCCTGGGTGGAGGTCCAGATCTTCGACGCGGACGACGAGCCCGTGGCGGACGGGACGGTGGGCCGCCTCGCCCTCAAGTCGCCCACGATCACCGGGGGTTACTGGAACAACAGCCTGCTCAGCGAGAAGAACCGGATCCAGGGCTACTGGCTCACCGGTGATCTCGCCTACCGCGGCGAGGACGGCCTCTGCTACCACGTCGACCGGACCACCGACCGCATCAGCACCGCGCACGGCGTCCTCTACAGCGCCCAGACCGAGGAGCTGATACTGCGCCACTTCCCCGGTCTCGTCGACTGCTCGGTCGTGGGTGTCGACAGCGGTGAGGGCGACGACCGCCAGGTGCCCGTGCTCAGTATCGACGTGCCGTCCTCGGAGGAGGAACTGGCGGACCTGCGCTCACGGGTCAACGCCCTGCTCGCGGAGCGCGGCTGGCCGCTGGTGGCGAAGGTCCTCGTCAAGGGCGCCGAGGAACACGTGGGCGTCACGGGGAAGGCGCTGAAGCGCAGTATGCGCGTGGCCTTCGCGGACACCGAAGGCTGACGGCCCCGCCGGGCTCCCTCGGCGGAAGCCGCTGACCTCTGCCCCGCCCACGGGCGGGTAGGCCCGTGGGGCGGGGTCAGCGGTCCCGCTCCGCGAACACCTCGCGGGCGGCGGCGATCCCGTTGAGCGCCGCCGGGAACCCGGCGTAGCCGGCCATCTGCGTGATGACCTCGACGACCTCCTCGCGGGTGCCGCCGACGTTGAGGAAGCCGTGGATGTGCACGCGCAGCTGCGGGGCGACCGTGCCGAGGGCGGTGCACATCGCGACGGTGGCCAGCTCACGGGACTTCAGGTCGAGGCCGGGGCGGGAGTAGACGTCGCCGAACGCGAACTCGATGATGTACCGCCCGAGGTCGGGGGCGATGTCCTGGAGCGAGGCGACGACGGCCTCCCCGGCGTGGCCGTCGACCTCCGCGAGCTTGGCGAGGCCCCGCTCGTAGCGCTGCCCGCGCTCGCCGGTGGCGACCGGTTCGTGGGCGAGTCCGGGCCGGTCGCGGAACGCCTCGCGGGCCACCGCGATGCCGTTGAGCGCCGCGGGCACCCCCACGTACACGGCGGTGTGGATGAGCACCTCCACCACCTCGGCCGGGGTGACGCCCACGTTCAGCGCGCCGTCGATGTGGAAGCGCAGCTGGGGAGCGGCCGTGCCCATCGCGGCCAGTGCGGCGACGGTGGCGAGCTCGCGCTGCTCCAGGGTGAGCCGGTCGTTCGCCAGGAGCTCCCCGTAGCCGAAGGAGACGGTCATCCGGCCGAGGTCGGGGGCGATGTCCGCGAGGCTGTCGGGCACGGCGGGCCGCTCCTGGCCGCCGACCTTCCGCAGCAGCGCCAGGCCGCGCTCGAAGCGCTCGTCGGCGGGCCCGGCGGCGGTGGTGGAAGGGGCGGGGGACGCGGCTTCGGAGTTCTGTGCGCTGTTCATATGCACGAAACTAGGGGTTGGAGCGCACTCCAGCGCAAGCGGACCGCGCCCGGCGCGGAAAAGTGGCGCCACGGCCCGGCCGCGGCCGACCGGGGCGGCGCCGGTACACAGGTGAGGAAGAGCAGCACATGGCAGACGAGATTCCGACGGGCGGACGGTATGTGGAGCTGTCCCCGCCCGTCCCGAGGACCACGGCCGGCACGGTCGAGGTGTGGGAGTTCTTCTGGTACGGGGACCCGCACTCGTACGCCATCGAGCCGTCCGTGCGCCGCTGGGCGGGACGGCAGAGCGGGGTGACGTTCGTCCGTGTGCCGGCGCCCTTCGGCGGCCCGTGGGACGCGCACGCGCGGCTGCACTTCGCGCTGGAGGCCCTGGGGCACGCGGACACGGAGACGATGCGGGCCGTCCACGAGGCCGTCCAGCGCGAGGGGAGGCGGCTGGCCGAGCCCGAGGAGCAGGCGGACTTCGTGGCCGGGCTCGGCGTCGACCGCGCCCGCTACCTCGCGGTCCTCGACTCCTTCGGCCTGAAGGGGCAGTTGGCCGCCGTCAAGGCGCAGGCGCGCAGGGCGGGCGTCCAGACCGTCCCCGCCTTCCTCGTCAACGGCACGTACCGGACGGACCTCAGGACGGCGGGCAGCCCCGCGGAGCTGGTGCGGGTGGTGGAGGGGCTCGTGGCGATGGTACGCGGCCGGTAGCCGGTGCGCCCGGCCTTCTCGACCGCCGGCAGGACCGGTCCGGCAAGAGCGCGGAACACGACACCAGCCGTGCGGTATCGGACAAATACCCTCCGCCCCCGTCAGCGATCCGTGTTGTTCCTCGGGAAGTTGCCAACCGGTCACCCTGCGTACTCCTAGAGTCTGGGGGTCCCACCCCGTACGCACAGGGAGCGGAGTCTTGGACTCGTTGCGTCACCTCACCGCCCACCTCGGTCTCGACCTCACGGCGATATGCCTGCTGACCTTCGCGATCTACTACCCGAGACACCGGCGGCGCGACCTCGTACCCGCGTATCTCGCTCTGAACGTGGCCCTGTTCACCATCGTCGCGGCCCTCGCCGAAGTCGGTGGCAGCGGCGGCATGGCGCTCGGGTTCGGTCTCTTCGGCGTCCTGTCGATCATCAGGCTGCGCTCCGACGCCGTCCAGCACGAGGAGGTGGCGTACTACTTCACCACGCTCGTCCTGGGGCTCCTGTGCGGGCTGCCGCACCTGGGGTTCTGGCTCGCGGCCACGCTGAGCGCCGTCCTCCTGCTGGTCGTCTACACCGCGGACCACCCCAGGCTGCTGTCGGGGGTACGCCGCTCGGTGGTCACCCTCGACGCGGTGCACGGCGACCCCGCCGCGCTCCGCGCGGACCTCGCGCGCCGGTTGGGCGAGCCGCTGCACTGGACGGTGATGGAGATCGACTTCGTACGCGACCTGATGGTCGTCGACGTCCGCTACCGCGAACCGGGCGTCGGCGCCGCCCGCCGGGGCGCCGGGACCGCGCACCGCCCCGAGACCCTTGTGGACGCCGTATGAGCACCGACACCTTCCTGCCGGCTCCGACGGCGGCCGTCCGGGCCATCGACGAAGCCGCCCACCGGGCCGCGCCCGTCTCGCTCGCCGAACTCAACGAGCGGTCCGCCCTGCTCGCCCGCTTCGACCGCAGCTACCTCGTGCCCGCCGCGACCTTCCTGCGGGTGATCGGCCACCTCACTCGGTCCTCCCCCGGCGGCGAGCCGTTCCGGGCCCTGACCATCGACGGCCGCCGCGCCTTCCGGTACCACTCCGTCTACTTCGACACCCCGGAACTGCGCTCCTTTCACGACCACCGCCAGGGCCGCCGCTGCCGCTTCAAGATCCGCGAGCGCCTCTACGCGGACAGCGGGGAGCGGCAGTTCGAGATCAAGCTCAAGGGCGGCCGCGGCGACACCGTCAAGTACCGCGTCCCCCTGACCGGTGATCAGACCCCGCTGGACGACACACCCCGGGCGTTCCTCGCGGACACCCTGCACCGCGCGTACGGCATCGCGCCGCCGCCGGTGCTGCGGTCCTCGCTCAGCACGGACTACCTCCGTTCGACGTTCGTGGCCGACGGGCAGCGCATCACCTGCGACGCCGGGCTGGTCTGCGTCGACCTGCGCACCGGGAGCCGGGTACGGTGCGACGGCGGCCTCGTCCTGGTCGAGACGAAGTCGGCCGACCACCTGACCGAGGCGGACCGCCTGCTCCATGCCCACCGGGTGCGGCCCGCCGTCTTCACCAAGTACTGCGGCGCCCTCGCCGTGCTGCGCCCCTCCCTGCCCGCCAACCGCTGGCGCCGGGCGGCCCGCCGGACCTTCGTCACCGACGGGGCGCACGCTCCCTAGCGGACGGCCGACGGCGCGGCCGCGAAGGGGCGCCGGAAGAACCTCCGGGGCGTTGGCCGGGCGGCCGGGTCTCGCTGGGTGGAGCTGAGCACCCCGTGACGGCAGAGGCCGGCCGGTGACACCGTGCTCCCGCGTCGTCGCGGGGGTGTCACCGGCCGGCCCGGTCACTCACGCGGGGAGTCAGCGCCCCGCACGCGTGCGAGGGGCTCCCCTACGGGGGTGTCACATGGGGTCGATGCCGCCACTGCCCATCTGGTCGGTCTGCCTGCTCTCCTCCTGCAGCCGGCGCGCCTTCTGCTTCAGCCGGTCACGCTCGGCCGGGTCGCTGGCGCGCTCGGCGGCCTGCTCCAGCTGCTCCGCCTTCTGGCGCATCTGCCGGGCACGGCCACCGGTCTCGTCTGCGATGCTCATGATCACTCCTGAGTTCTTGGGGGGGGAGCGGACGCCACCAGAGAATCAGCGCTGCGCACCCCGCGCATCCGGAACGCTCACGCACCGCTATCGCCGCAGGACAGGCCACTCGTCCGGCGCCGAACGGGATGCCCGGCGGGTCCTGGCGTGCTCTGCTGTCCGTGGGTACGGGCCGTCACCATGGCGGCGGGGAGGGGCGGGAACCCCGTTTCGCGGAGGAGAACCCCATGGCGATTCTGATGCAGGTCGAGCTGCCGGGTGTGACGACGGACCAGTACGACGCCCTCCACGCCAAGCTCCGGGCTCTGCCCGGCAACCCCTTCGAGGGCTGTCTGGCCCACATCTGCGTCCAGACGGGCGGGGGTGTGCAGATCACCGACCTGTGGGAGTCCGAGCAGGCCATGCAGAAGTTCATGTCGATCGTGACCCCGCTCGCGGCCGAGACCGACCTGCCCCAGGGCCCGGAACCGAAGGTCGCGCGCGTACACAACCACTACGTGGCCGCCGACGCTTAGGGGCGGCCCGCGCCGCGCGGGACCCGGCCCGCACCGTCCTGGTGGCGGCCGACGTGCTCCCGGCGGGACGGGCCGGCCATCCGTCACAGCATGGCCAGATGCGCCTCCACATACGGGACCGCCACCGACTCCGCCGGATGGGCCGCGCCCAGCATCGGATGGACGTTGACCTCGAACACCGCGCCGCCGTTCTCGACGGCGAGGTCGACGCCGCCGAAGCGCAGCCCCACGGCCTTGGTGGCGGCGACCGCCAGCTCGCAGAGGTCCACCGGCAGGTCGTCCACCGGCATCGGGGTGCAGGCCGCGCCCTGGGCCTCGTTGCAGGGCTCGTCCGGGCGGCCCTGGACGTGTTCGCACGCCTGCACCGCGCGCCCGTCGAGCACGGACACGCGGAACTGGTGGCGTTGCCCGGCGGCGTTGAAGTTCCGGGCGTCCCGGGAGATCAGCCACGTCTGCTCCGTGTCGGCGAAGTGGGCGAGCGCCTGGAAGAGCTGCGCGAACGTGGTGATGTGCCGGACGTCGTCGCCACGGGTACCGAGTGCGGGCCGGGCCCAGACGTCCCGGCCGAGCCGGTCGAACGCGGCCGCCGCCACGTCCACGCTCGGCCGCTCCAGGGTCACGGTCTGCATGTGCGGGATGCCGTGCAGGGCGAACCGGGCCGTCGTCAGGTCCTTGTCGGTGGCCGCCCGCCACGCGTCGGCGTCCGTCCCGAGGGAGACCGTCCCGTGACGGGCCATCAGCCGCTGGAACGGTTCGAAGCGGCGGCGTTCGGGCGGCTGGACCTCGTAGACGAGGAGAACCGACGGGGTGACCACCAGGTGCTCCGTCGGCACTTCCAGACGTACGGCACGGTCCACGAAGCGCGTCCGGCCGGACCCGCCGGTCAGAAAGTGCCGTGCGTCGACCGGCACCGGCGGCCGTCCCGTCAGGAGCTCCACGGCGGCGGCCAGGGCGGCGCGGCTGCCCTCCGTCGAGCTGTGGTCGGTCATGAGAACGATCTCGCGGTCACTCATCCCGGCTTGGTCCCCTTGCCCCCTCGCGCCCGGCCGGGACGCGGCCCGCGACCGGTGCGAAGGATGAAGAACCTGCTGCGGTACTCGGACAGAAGCGTTCCCCGAATGTACGGAAGGGCCCGCCCCGGACCACAGTAGGCTTTCCGTCAACCTGGGAGCGGCCCGGCGCCCGCCCTCACCACGCGGGCCCGCGCCCCGCCCGGCCCCGGCCGGCGTTCGCTCCACCCCGTGTACGCCTCCGCGAGGTAGGTGGAGCCGGCCGTGGAGTCGACCACCGCGGCCAGCTCCCCGAGCTGGCGGCGGAGGTCGAAGTCGGTGGTGCCGGGGGCGCGGTGGAGCATCGTCGTCATCCAGTACGAGAAGTGCTGGGCGCGCCAGACGCGGTGCAGGGCGCGCGGCCCATATGTGTCGAGGGCCGCGCGGTCGCGGGTGGTCAGTGCCGTCTCCAGGGCTTCGGCGAGCAGCCGGACGTCGGCGAGCGCCAGGTTGAGGCCCTTGGCTCCGGTGGGCGGGACGGTGTGGCCGGCGTCGCCGGCCAGGAGCATGTTGCCGTGGCGCAGGGGCTCGCACACGAAGCTGCGGAAGCGCAGGAGCGAGCGGTCGGTGACGGGGCCCTCCTTGAGGGTGAAGCCGTCCGCGCCGCGCACCCGTTCCTGGAGCTCGGCCCAGATCCGGTCGTCCGTCCAGGCGGCCGGGTCCTCGTCGGGGTCGCACTGGAAGTACAGGCGCTGCACGGACTCCGTACGTTGGCTGATCAGGGCGAAGCCGCGTGGGGAGTGGGTGTAGACGAGTTCGGGGGCGCTGGGCGGGGCCTCGACGAGGACGCCGAACCAGGCGTAGGGGTACTCCCGGACGTAGTGGGTGCGCTCCGCCTCGGGCACCGCGGAGCGGCACACCCCGCGCGAGCCGTCGGCGCCGACCAGGACGTCGCAGCGTAATTCACGCGCCGCCCCGTCGGCGTCGGTGAACAGGATGCCCGGGCGTTCGGAGGTGAGGTCGACGACCCGGGTGCCACAGACGCCGAAGCGTACGTCTCCGCCGTCGCGGGCGCGGGCGTCGGCGAGGTCGGTGAACACCTCGGTCTGCGGATAGAGCCATACGCTCTCCCCGACCAGGGCGCGGAAGTCCACGCGGTGGCTCTCGCCGCCGAAGCGCAGCTCGATGCCGTCGTGCGGGCGCCCCTCGCGCCGCACCCGGTCGGACACCCCGGAGTCGGTCAGCAGCCGGACGTTGTCGGCCTCCAGGATGCCCGCGCGGCTGGTGCCCTCGATCTCGGCGCGGGTGCGGTGGTCGACCACCACCGAGTCGATGCCGGAGCGGGCGAGCAGGTGCGAGAGCATGAGTCCGGCCGGGCCGGCGCCGACGATGCCGACCTGGGTCCGGGTGACGGTGTCCGCCATGGCGCGTTCGTCCTTTCGCGTCGCGTGGGGCGTGGGGGCTGGACGGTCCGAAGGTTCCGTCCCTTCCGGTGGCCGTTCAGCGCTGGGCCAGGATGGCGTCGACCGTCTCCTCCAGTGTCTGGTCGGAGCTGTCGAACCACGTTCCCCGACCGGCGAGTTCACCGCGCAGCGCCGCGTCCAGGAACGACCAGTCGTCCGCCAGCACCTTGTCCCGCTCGACGACCCGGCGCGAGACGACCTCGGGCGCCGGGGCCAGGACGATCAGCCGTAGGGGGAGGTCCTTCAACTGCTCCCGATAGAAGTCCAGATGGGCCCGTCGGACCACCACGTCGTCGATCACCGGAACCACACCGGCGGCATGGAAACTGCGGGCCAGCACGGAGGCGTTACGGGCCCTCAGCAGCAGTTGGCGGTCCGCCTCCAGGTCCTGGCGGGGCGAGGGCGGGCGCCCGCCCGCGACGACGAGGTCCTGGAGGCGGTCGCCCTCGATGTGCGCGCCGAGCGGGAACCGGCGGGCGAGCGCCCCCGATACCGAACTCTTGCCGGACCCCGGGATGCCGATGACGAGAAACACCGCGGAGGCGGGGCCGGTGTCGACGGCCTGCCCCTGGAAGAACGTTTCCGGCACGTTTGCTCCGCTCCTCTGCACTGCTGTGGCGCTGTCGGCCCTCGGTCCGTACGACGGTCCGCATGGTACGCACCCCGCCGGTCGGGGCACCTGGATTTCCGTCCCGCGCGGGCCGGTCAACCGCGCCCGTACGCGCCCGGCTTGGGGCGTGCCACGACGTATCCGCGATGGACCAGGGCGCCGAGTGCGGCCCCCAGCAGGGGTGCGGTGAGGTAGGCCCACAGCGCGGTGGTGGTGCCCGAGACGGCGGCCGGGCCGAGCTGGCGGGCCGGGTTGGCCGCACCGCCGCTCACCGGGCCGAGCAGCGCGATGATCAGGCCGACCACCAGACCCACGGCGTACGGCATGGGCCGGGCGAGCCCGGGGTGGGCGACGAAGAAGCCGATCAGCAGGGCCACCGCCGCGAAGCTCGCCGCCTCCAGGACGAAGACCGCCAGGGAGGAGCGGCCGGGCCCCGGGCGGGCCAGTCCGTCGCTGAGGGCCGCCGACTGGAGCACCGGCCCCCACACCAGCCGGGCCAGCGCGGTCCCGGCCAGTCCTCCCGCCAACTGCCCGACGGCGTAAGGGAACACCGCCCTTCCGGGGAAGACGCGCATCAGCCACAGGGTCAGGCTCACGGCCGGGTTGAGGTGCGCCCCCGACCGGCGGCCCGCCGGGCTCAGGATCAGCCCCGCCAGCAGCACCGCGACCAGGGCCCCGACCACCCCCAGCGCGAGGCGCGGATCCGCGATGAAGAGGGGCGAGCCCGGATCGAGCAGCCACCGCACCGCGGTCACCACGACGAACATCATGGCCGCGGTGAGCGCGCACTCCACCGCCGCGCCCCGCCACGGCTCGTTCCCCGGGGCGAGCCGCGGCCCGTCCGGCGCCACCGCCCGCCCCGTCCCCGCTCCCCCGTCGGACACCGGTCCGTCCCCCTCGTCTCGGCCGACCCGCCCGCCGCCCCTGCGGGCGGCCATGGACAGGCGCAGGGTAGGGCCGCCCGCCCGCCGGAACGCGGCGAAGGGCCCAACCGGCCGCGAAATGACCGGGAACAGCGTCTTGCGGCGGGGCGGCGGCGGCTTCCCCGCGTTCCGGTACGGGTGGGGAATTCCCCGTCGCCTCCCGGCCATTGACGCGGGCATCCCGGAGTTCTACGGTTCTCCGAGTTCACGTCACCACATGAGGTTCATGCATGTGAACCTACGGCTCGCCCCAGAGCCTCGCTCCGAGCATCTGTCCCCCCACATGACAGGACGCCTCCCATGCGCATCCGCTCCCTGCTCATATACGTGACCGCCGCGACCACGGCCGGCGGCCTCGCCCTGCTCTCCCCCGCCGCCTCGGCCGCCACCACCGGCGCCCTCGCCGACCCGTCGGTCGCGCCCGGCGGCAACTTCGACCTCTCCGTGTGGCAGCTCCAGGAGCCGGTGGGCTCCCCCGGCTCGCCGACCACGATCCCGTCGTCCCGGCTCCAGGGGCCCAACGGCTTCCAGGACGCCTACTTCTCCACGGACACACGCGACGGCGCGATGACGTTCTGGGCGCCCGAGAAGGGCGTCACCACCCCCAACTCGCACTACGCCCGCTCCGAGCTGCGCGAGATGAACCGCGACGGCAGTTCCGCCAACTGGCCCCTGAGCGGCACCCACCGGCTCAGCGCGACCCTGCGCGTGGTGTCCGTGACATCGAACGTCTGCGTGGGCCAGATCCACCTCGGCACCGGCGGCTCCTCCACCAAACCGCTGCTGGAGCTGTACTACCGCGCCGGCGGCGACATCGTCCTCGGCACGGAGAACTCTCCGTCGGGCGGCCAGACCCTCCACACCGTGGGGCACGTCGCGGTCGGCAAGACGTGGAGCTACACGATCGGTGTGTCGGGCGGCCACACGATCGACCTCACCGTCAACGGCACGACGACGCACTACGCCATCCCGTCCTCGTTCAACGGCTACAAGCAGTACTTCAAGGCCGGTTCGTACAACCAGTCGTCCTCCGACAGCACCACCAGGGGCGCCCGCGTCGGCTTCTACAAGCTCACGGTCTCCCACGGCTGAGCACACGCCCCCTTCCCGCTTCGCTATGTTGTCCTGGTGCGGCGGATCGGGGAGTTCACCCTGGAACGGCGGCTCGGAGCCGGCGGGATGGGCGTGGTGTACCTCGCGTGCAGCCCGACCGGACGCCAGGTCGCGCTGAAGGTGATCCGGCCCGAGTACGCCGACGACCCGCACTTCCGGGCCCGCTTCCGGCGCGAGGTCGCGGCGGCCCGCAAGGTCAGCGGCGCGTTCACCGCCTCGGTGGTGGACGCGGCCCCTGACGGCGACCCGCCCTGGCTGGCCACCCAGTACGTACCGGCCGAGTCGCTGGCCGCGCGCGTCGGTTCGGGCGGTCCGCTGCCGGTGGCGGACATCGCCCGGCTGGCGGGTCAACTGGCCGAGGCGCTGCGCGACATCCACCGGCAGGGAATCGTGCACCGGGACCTGAAGCCCGGCAACGTCCTGCTCGCCGAGGACGGCGCCCGGGTGATCGACTTCGGCATCGCCAAGGCGGTGTCGGAGAGCCGGGCGCTGACCCACACCGGCGCGATGGTCGGCACTCCCGCGTTCATGGCGCCCGAGCAGCTGTGCGGGCCGCACCGCGTCTCCTGCGCCACCGACGTGTTCGCGCTGGGGTCCGTGCTGGCGTACGCGGCCCTCGGGCGCAGCCCGTTCGAGGACGCCGATGCGGCGGGCGCGGAGCCGATCGCCGCCGCCTTCGCCGTGGTGCACAAGGAGCCGGATCTGACCGGGCTGCCCCGGCCGTTGGGCGCGCTCGTCACTCGCTGCCTGGACAAGGAGCCCGGCCGGCGGCCCCGTCTGGACGAGGTGCTGTGCCTGGCCGCCCGGGCCGGGGCGGGCGGATGCGAGGAGAGCGGGGCGCTCCCGGCGCGCGGGCGGTGGCGCCGCACGGCGCCGGCTGTCCTCGCCGTGCTCGCCGCCCTGCTGGCCGGGGCCGACGCGCCGTCGTCCGCCGTGCTGCCGGGCGCTTCCGGCTGCGCCACCGGCCAGCGCGCCGTCGGCGAGGGCGCCGAGCGCACCTGCGTCGGCCTGCTCGCCGGCGCCTTCGCCCGGCCGGGTCCCCCGCAGGCCTCCGAGAGCGACCTGGCCCCGGTCCTGACGCTGATCCACGCCGAGAACCGTGAGGTCGTCGGGGCCTCCACCGGGCCGCACGCCCGGCCGTACGCCTCCGTCGTCTACCTCACGCCCATCACCGCCGCATACGACGGCACCAGCATGATGGCGAGCGTCCGGCACGATCTGGAGGGCGCCTATCTCGCCCAGCGCGAGGCCAACCGGGAGCCCGGCACGGGGCCGAGGATCCGAGTGCTGGTCGCCCAGACCGGCGGCAGCGCCGAGCAGCGCGCCTACGCGGTCGGACAGGTGCTCCACCGCCGGCGCGCCGAGCACATCGTGGCCGCCGTGGGACTGGGCGGCAGCACCGCCTCCAGCCAGGACATGGTCGGGCAGCTGACCGCCGCGGGGCTGCCCGCGTTCGGCTCGGTGCTCACCGCCGACTCCTGGGCCGGCACGCCCGGTCTCCTCCGGGTCGCGCCCGCCAACGCCGACCAGGCCGCGGCGGCCGTACGGTTCCTGTCGGCGAGGGGCCGCGCCGACGACCGGTTCCTGCTCGTCGAGGACGTCGCCGCGGGCGACCAGTACACCAGCACGCTCGCCACGCAGTTCCGCGCCCGGATGCCCGCCGAACGGCTGGCGGGCGCCCTGCTGTTCGACTCGGCCGCGCCCGACCCCACCGGCATCTTCCGCGGCCAGAGCGGCGAGCTGTGTGCCGCCCGGCCGGACGTCGTCTACTTCGCGGGCCGCGGCACCTCGCTGCCGGCGTTCCTGACCGCGCTCGCCGAACGGCCGTGCCGGGACCGCCCGTTGACGGTCCTGTCCGGCGACGACACCACGCAGGTGGTCCGCACGGACGGCTTCGGCCCGCGGGAACTGGCCGCGGCGCTGCGCACGGGCCGCGTCGACCTCGTCTACACCGGACTCGCGCACCCGGGGGCCTGGCGCGTGGCGCCGCACGCGTTCGCCCCGCGGGCCGTGGCCCCGTTCCGCGACGGCACGTTCGCCACCGCGTTCCCCGGCTCCCGTCTCGACGACGGGCGGGCGATCATGATGTACGACACGGTGCTGCTCGCCACCCGGGCGCTGCGCACCACCCCCGCGGTCTCCGACCCGACGGCCACCGACGTCCACCGGACGCTCGCCGCGCTGCGCGGCGGACCGCCGGTGGCGGGTGCGAGCGGCTGGGTCGCCGTCGACGGCGACGGCGGGCCCCGGGACAAGGCCATCCCGATCATCCGCATCGATCCGACCGGCCGCACCACCACCATCGCCGTCACCTCCGCCGACGGCCGCCCGTACACGCCCGACCGGCCGTGACGTCACCCGACGGCCACCGGGGAGGAGCCGCCGGCCGCCACCCGGCGGGCCTCGCCCGTGCCGTCCGCCGGGACCGACCAGATGTCGCCGGTGTGCCCGCCGCCGCCCGGCAGGGCGTAGCCCACGGTCGCGTCGTCCAGCCACGCGGCCTGGTCGTCGACGCTGTGCCGCTCCGCCAGGGGATGTTCGCGCATGCTCGCGAGGTCGAGGACGTACAGCCGCCAGGGCGCCCGGGGGTCGCCGGAGACCTTCTTCTTGAAGGCGAGGCGGGTCCCGTCCGGCGACAGGGAGGGGCATTCGACGTTCTCGCGCAGGGCCTTCGCCGACCAGTTCCGCAGGTCGCCCTCGACGAGGCGGGTGCGGCCCCGGCTGGAGACGGTGGCGTAGAAGCGGTTGTCGTCGCGGGCGAAGGTGACGCCCCAGTAGTTGACGTCCGGTGCGTGGTAGCGGACGCCGTCGACGGTCAGCGGGATGTCCTCGATCGACTTGATGAGGTAGCCGGTGCGCAGGTCCAGGATCGAGGTCCGGGTGGAGAACCCGGAGGCGGCGTACGAGTCGCCGACGGCGAACGCGGTCCAGGACAGCAGCTGTCCCGAGGCGGAGACGCGGGCCCGGTTGGGGATGCCGGGCACGGTCACCCGCCGCACCTCGCGCAGCCGCCGGTCCAGCACGAGTGCCTGGGTACGGGCGGGCAGGCCCGGCAGCTTGCGCAGGCACAGGGCGCGCTCGCCCGCCGCGTGGAAGCGATCGCAGGACGGGCCGCCGACGGCCCGCCCGGCCCCTCCTTCCGGCAGGCGCGCGACCCGTCCGGTGGCCGAGTCACGGAAGTACAGGCCGGGCACGTCGAGGCCGAACGAACTGTCGGCCGCGGTCTGCCGGGACGGCTGGTCGCGGTGCCGGGCGTGCAGGACGTAACCGAGGGAGCCGCCCGCCAGCAGGAGCACGGCGACGACGACGAGGGCGAGCCGCAGACGGCGGTGGACGGGCTTCACGACGCCTCCTCGGCGGGTACGGCGGCGGGCAGGACACGCCAGGCGGCCAGGAGCGCGGCGGCGAGCGCCGCCCCCGCCAGCCACAGGGCGGGCCGCTGCCCCCACAGGGTCCAGGCGGCCCCGAACCCGGCCGCGCCGAGGAGCCGGGCCAGCGCCTGGCCGGTCTGGAGCACCGCGAGGCCGCCCGCGCGGCCGTGGGCGGGCAGCAGCGGTCCCGCGAGCGCCATCAGCACGCCGTCCGTGGCCGCGTAGAAGACGCCGAGGAGGGCGAGTACGGCCACGGCGGTGGGCCGGGCGATCGGGGCGAGCAGCAGGGCGTACGCGCCGAGCAGGGCCGCGTGCCCGACCAGGAACGGCAGCCGCCGCCCGGTCCGGTCGGCCATCCGGCCCACCGGGACGGAGAGCAGCAGATAGCCCGCGGCGGGGCCCAGGGGCAGCAGCGGGAACAGGGCGGTCGGCAGGTCGAGGCCGCGCTGGAGCAGCAGGTAGACGAAGGAGTCCCCGATGGTGGCGGCGCCGAGCAGGGCGGTCGCGTACAGCACGCGGCGGAAGACCGGGTCGCGCAGGGCCGTGCGCGGGCGGGGGGTCATGGGTGCGGGCGCCGTGCGGGAGGCGCCCGGGACGTACACCGCGAGCAGGACCACGCCCAGCAGGCCGGTGCAGAAGCTGACCACGAACACCGCGTCGTAGGCGTCGGTGGTCGCCTGGAGGACGGCGAAGGCGGCGAGCGGCCCGAGGAGCGCGCCCGTGGTGTCCATGGCGCGGTGGACGCCGAAGGAGCGGCCCAGCGTCTGCGGCGGGCCGCTCAGGGAGATGAGGGCGTCGCGCGGGGCGGTGCGGATGCCCTTGCCGAGCCGGTCGGCGGCGAGGGCCGCGGCGATGCCGGCGGTGGCGCCGCCGGCGAGGAGCAGGCCGAGCCGGGAGAGCGTGGAGAGCAGGTAGCCGGCGCCGGCGACGCGCTTGTGCCGGCCGCCGCGGTCGGCGAGCCGCCCGCCGAGGAGCCGTACGAGCGCGGTGGCGCCGTTGAACATGCCGTCCAGGAAGCCGAACTGGAGCGGGGAGAGGCCGAGGCCCAGGACCAGGTAGAGCGGCAGCACCGCCGTGACCATCTCGGAGGAGACGTCGGTGACGAGGCTGACCGCGCCGAGCGCGAGGACGGTGCCGGGGACGCGCCGTCCCGCACCCGAGGTGCGGGGCGGCGCGTCCGGGCGGCCGGTGGTGGCCAGGTACATCAGTGGCAGCCGTACTTGGGGCTGGTGTCCTTGACCTGCCCGTCGGTGCCGACGTAGGTCCATTGGTACCCGGAATCGGTGAACTCCAGCTTCAGCACGCCGTACTGGCCGCTGATCCGCTTCTGGCTGTTGGGCTGGACCTGCTCGATGGGGTACGGCTCGGCGCCGCCCATGCCGCCGACGATCTCCACGATGCCGTCGGCGGTCGCCCTGCCGTCGGGGTCCTGGGGGGCGAACCGCTCGTAGTGGTGGTCGTGTCCGTTGAGGACGAGGTCGGCCCTGGCGCCGTAGAGGAGCTTCCAGACGGGCTTGGAGACCGGGTCGTTGCCGTGGCCGCCGGAGGAGTACAGCGGGTGGTGCCAGTAGGCGGCGACGCACTGCTTGCCGGTGGCGGCGAGGTCGGCCTTGAGCCAGTTGATCTGGGCGGCCTGGTCGAAGGAGTTGGAGTCGAGGGCGATGAAGTGCCAGTTGCCCTCGTCGAAGCTGTAGTAGCTCTTGCCCTGCGGGTAGGCGATGCTGCCGAAGTACGCCTTGTAGCCGGCGAGGGAGCCGGCCGGGTCGTACGTCTCGTGGTTGCCGGGGATGGGGTGGGTCTTGGCCTTGAAGGCTCCCCACGTCTTGTCGTAGTAGGCGCGGTAGTCGGCTATGCGGGCGTCGTCGTACTGGTTGTCGCCCATCGTGAGGTAGAACTTCGGGTCGATCCGCTGGGCGAGCGCGGCGGTCTTGGGATGGGCGCAGCCGCTGTCGGAGGCCGTGCACTGGGCGGCTATGTCACCGGCCGCGACCACGGTGAAGGCGCCGCCGGGCGGCGGGCCGCCGTCGACGGTGCCGTACACCTCGGCCTCGTAGAGCGAGTAGCCGTACGCGGTGGCGCGTGCCGTGCCGTAGACGCGCAGGTACCTGCCCTTGCCGGACAGTCCGGTCCAGTCGTCGGTGCCGCCGTTGCCCGCCTTCTCCTCGGCGAGCGGGGTCCAGGACGCGCCGTCCTCGGACACCTCGACGCGGTAGGCCTTGGCGTAGGCGGCCTCCCAGCTGAGCTTGACGCGGCTGATGGCGGCCGTGGCGCCGAGGTCGACGCGGATCCACTGCGGGTCCTTGCCCTCGGCGCTGGCCCAGCGGGTGGCGGTGTCGCCGTCGAAGGCGTTCTTGGCGGCGAGGGAGGAGGTTTCGGTGGAGGAGGCGGTGGCGGGCTTCCCGCGCGAGATGAGGGGGTCGGCGGCGGCCCCGGCCCGTCCGGGCCAGGCGAGCAGCAGCCCGGCGAGGAGGACGAGCACGGCGGCGAGGACGAGGGTGAGGGCCCGGCCGCGTGGGAGGAGGCGGAGGGGGGCGGGGGTGTTCAGGCGCATACCTGGACTCCGTGGCTGGGTGAACGGCGAGAGCTGGACACCGGTGCGCGGCCCCGCCCCCCGCCCGCACGGGCAGGGGGCAGCGCCACGGCAGCCGGGTCAGAGCTCTCGCTGAGCGCGTCATGCCCACGGGGACGGGCACCGCGCCAAGCCGCCGCCGGGGAGCGTAGCGGATCGTAAGGTTTCCTACCAGTAGTCCGGCACGACGGCCGGACAGCACCGTGCGGGCGGCACGGGAGCGGCCCCCCGGCCGTCAGCCGAGTTCGGCCGGCGCGTCCCCGGGGCGGGTGAACTGGGTGCGGTAGAGCTCCTGGTAGCGGCCGTCGCGGGCGAGGAGTTCGTCGTGGGTGCCGCGTTCCACGATGCGGCCGTTCTCCACCACGAGGATGAGGTCGGCGGACCGGATCGTGGACAGGCGGTGGGCGATCACGACGGCGGTGCGGCCCTCCAGCGCCTCGCCGAGGGCCTCCTGCACGGCCGCCTCGGAGGTGTTGTCGAGGTGGGCGGTGGCCTCGTCGAGGATGACGACGCGCTGGCGGGCGAGGAGCAGCCGGGCGATGGTCAGCCGCTGGCGCTCGCCGCCGGAGAGCCGGTAGCCGCGTTCGCCGACGACGGTGTCGAGCCCGTCGGGCAGGGAGGCGACCAGACCGTCGAGGCGGGCCCGGCGCAGGGCGTCCCAGAGGTCCTCCTCGGCCGCGTCCGGGCGGGCGAGCAGCAGGTTGGAGCGGACCGACTCGTGGAAGAGGTGGCCGTCCTGGGTGACCATGCCGACGGTGTCGCGGATCGACTCGGCGCTCAGGTCCCGTACGTCGACGCCGCCGAGGCGTACCGCGCCGGAGTCCGCGTCGTACAGCCGCGGCAGCAGTTGGGCGACCGTCGACTTGCCGGCGCCGGAGGAGCCCACCAGGGCGACCATCTGGCCGGGTTCGGCGCGGAAGGAGATGCCGTGCAGCACCTCGGCTCCCCCTCGGGTGTCGAGGCCGGCGACCTCTTCGAGGGAGGCGAGCGAGACCTTGTCGGCGGAGGGGTAGCCGAACCGCACGTCGTCGAACTCGACGGAGACCGGCCCGTCGGGCACCGTCCGGGGCTGCGGCTTCTCGGCGATGAGGGGCTTGAGGTCCAGGACCTCGAAGACCCGCTCGAAGCTGACGAGCGCGCTCATGACCTCCACCCGGGCGCCGGCGAGCGCGGTGAGCGGCGCGTAGAGGCGGGTGAGGAGCAGGGCGAGGGAGACGACCGCGCCCGCTTCGAGCTCGCCGTGCAGGGCGTAGTAGCCGCCGAGTCCGTAGACCAGGGCGAGCGCGAGGGCGGAGACGAGGGTGAGGGCGGTGATGAAGGCGGACTGCGCCATCGCGGTACGGACGCCGATGTCGCGGACCCGCCCGGCGCGGGCGGCGAACTCGGCGGACTCGTCGCCGGGCCGGCCGAACAGTTTGACCAGGGTCGCGCCGGGCGCCGAGAACCGCTCGGTCATCCGGGTGCCCATGGCGGCGTTGTGCTCGGCGGCCTCGCGCTGGAGCCGGGCCATCCGGGTGCCCATACGGCGCGCGGGCAGCACGAAGACGGGCAGCAGGACCAGCGCGAGCAGGGTGATCTGCCAGGAGATGCCGAGCATCACGGCGAGGGTGAGCAGCAGCGTCACCAGGTTGCTGACCACCCCGGAGAGGGTGTTGCTGAAGGCGCGCTGGGCGCCGATGACGTCGTTGTTCAGGCGGCTGACCAGGGCGCCGGTGCGGGTGCGGGTGAAGAAGGCGACCGGCATGCGCTGGACGTGATCGAAGACGGCCGTGCGCAGGTCGAGGATGAGGCCTTCGCCGAGCGTCGCGGACAGCCATCGGCCGACCACGCCCAGGGCCGCCTCGGCGAGCGCGATCACGGCGATCAGCAGGGCCAGCCGGGTGACGGTCCCCGTCTCCTCGCCGCCGACGATCGCGTTGACGACACGCCCGGCGAGGAGCGGGGTGGCCACCGCCAGGAGCGCCGTGGCGATGCTCAGCACGAGGAACAGGGCGATGCGGCGGCGGTGGGGCCGCGCGAACACAGCGATGCGTCGCAGGGTGGCGCGGTTGAACGGACGTCGTTCCTGCTGCGCGGTGATGACGTTGTGGAGCTGTGTCCACGCGGTGGTTTCCATACTCATACGAGGAACGTACGACCTCTAGTTAAGTCGAGGTCAAGCGTTTCCCGAATCGGCCCGCCGCCGGGCCCGCCGGTCAGCCCACCTTGACCAGCCTCCAGCACTGGTTGGCGGCCCCGTTCGCGGGCCATTGGATCACCTGGGCGCCCAGGACGAGCGAGCCGCCGCTGACGTCCGCGAGATGGCCGTCGAGGCGGGACTCCAGGGTGTGGCAGCCGCGTTTGCCGGGGGTGATGCGCCACTGCTGGTTGGCTCCTCCGTTGGCGGTCCACAGGTCGAGCTGCGCTCCCGGCACCACGCTGCGGTCGGGCACGTCGAGGCGTTTGCCGCTGGCCACGCCGGTGACGGTGTAGTAGCCGTCGCCCGTCGAGGCGAGCCGCCACCGCTGGTTGGTGCCACCGTTGTCCGACCACTGGATGACCGGGGTGCCGTCGGCGGTGCCCTGCCCGGAGGCGTCCAGGAGCTGGCCGCTGTTGGCGTTGACGAGCTGGTACGTGCCGTCGAGCGGCGCCGTCGTACCGGGGGTGATGCTCAGGTTGGCGAACTGGGCGCCGTAGTAGCCCGCGGTGCCGAGGCCGACCTGGCCCGCGCCGTACTCGGCGTCGGTGACGGTGGCGAGGGTGGCCGCGTCGAGCTTTGCGGTGATGGTGGCGCCCTGGAAGGTGAGCGCCAGGGTGTGCCAGGTCTTCGGGCCGGGAGCCGCGACCGTGCCGCTCGCCAGGGTGGTGGTGGACCAGGCGGTGTCGGTGCGCAGCAGCGACCAGGCACCGGTGTCCGCGACGCGCAGGTGGTAGGCGTTGAGGCCGTTGTTGTTGCGGCCCTGGGTGCCGACCCGGCCGAGCAGTTCGACGGCCCCCTGCTGTTCCAGGAGCGCGTCCGTACGGACGGTGTAGTCGGTCCAGTTCACGTCGCCCAGCACCGCGTAGGGCTGCGGCCGTGACTCGTTCGTCCAGCGGATGGGTGTGGTCGGGGCCTGCTGGCGCAGGCAGCGGCCGGTGCGTCCGCTCGCACAGGGCGCGGTCTCGAAGGCGCCGTTCATCGCGGCGAGGTACCGCGCCTCCTGTCCGGTGGCGGTCCCGGCGAGCGTGTCCGCGTACGGCAGGGAGAGCGGGGCGCGCTGCGGCGCGGCGGCCGTGCCCGCGCCCTGTCCGGTCGTGGTGGTGACGGTGTAGAGGTGGCCGGGCCGCAGTGTGAGCCGGTACGTGCCCGAGGTGGGGGTGAGGTCGGGTCCGGGCACCAGGTGGGCGGTGGCGGCGTTGGTGGAGAAGTCGGTGGACCACACGTGCAGGGCGCCGCCGGGCAGTCCGCCGGACACCTTCAGGGTGACGGTCTGCTCGGCGGTCGCGTCCATCGTCTCGAACACGGTGGACCAGGCGGCTCGGCCCGGCGCGGCGTAGCTGACGTAGCTGCCGTTGGAGCGGTTGCCGCCGAGGTAGCCGGAGGCGGTGTCGAGGTACTGCCAGCCCGGCGCGGTGAACTGGGTGGTCTGCGCGGTCGCCCAGGCGCTGCGGTCCACGCT
Organism: Streptomyces sp. NPDC005878; assembly: GCF_040629815.1. Taxonomy (NCBI): domain Bacteria; kingdom Bacillati; phylum Actinomycetota; class Actinomycetes; order Kitasatosporales; family Streptomycetaceae; genus Streptomyces; species Streptomyces sp. NPDC005878. The sequence continues at coordinate 146,499 of NZ_JBEXWK010000018.1, read as the reverse complement.
GTACGCCCCCGACCAGGGCTGGTTGGCCGTCACCAGGCCCATGCTGTTGAACGAGAGGTTGGGGTAGAGCGCGGCCACCACCGGCCAGTTGATGAAGGCGGTCATCCGGGCGTCCAGATAGCCGCGGTTGATGGCGCGGGCCATCGGGGCGGCACCGGTGGCCGCGTCCTCGGAGCCGTTCTCGCTCGCCCAGAGCTGTTTGCCGGTGGCCAGCGCGTCCGGGGTGGTCGAGCAGCTGGTCATGGCGGACATGTAGCCGCACGGGTAGTGGGCGCCCACGATGTCGACGGCGTCGTTGAGGGCGCTGTCGCCGCGCATGGCGGTGGCGATCTGCCAGCCGTCGTCGGCGCCGACGACCTTGGTGGCGTACCCCTGGGCGGCGAGGGTGGCGTGCAGGTTCTTGTACCAGGCGGCGTTGAAGCCGCGCTCGTTCCAGCCGCCGAGGTAGTCGATGGTGAGGTGGTGCTGCTTGGCGCAGCCGAGCCAGGCCATCAGGTAGTCGATCATGTCCTGGGACCAGAAGGTGCCGTTGCCCACCCAGCCGGGTGCTCCCCAGGAGAGGGCCGCGAGTTTGATGCCGGGGTTGCGGGCCCTGGCCTGTTCCATCAGCCACCACTCGTACCCGTTGGAGCAGTTGACGCTGCCCCGGGTGTGCTCGATGGAGGACTCGGCGCCGTCCGTGGAGTTGGTGTCGCCGCCGATCTCGACTTTGAGGATGTGCAGAGCGGCGCCGTAGCCGGGCTTGAAGAGGTAGTCGAGGATCTGGCCGCGCTGCGGTTCCGGGTAGTCGAGGAGCAGCCGGGTGTTGCCGCCGCCTCCGCTGATCGCTCCGACACCGTCGAAGACGCGGCCGGGGGAAGCCCCGTCGACGGTGATGTCGGTGCCGGCGGCGGTGGTCCCGGGGGCGGCGCGTGCCGCTCCGGCCGCCTGCGGGACGGTGGTGAGCGACAGGCACAGCAGCAGGACCGCGAGCAGGGCGCGGGGAAGGGATCTCATCGTGGTGCGACCCTCTCTGACAGGGGGGAATCACTACATGCACGCACATTTTCGATCACAAGCGAACTCAACTGAGCAGCAGCAAACACTAGGAAGGGGGGCGTGGGGCGTCAAGTGCCCGGGCGCGGTGGGGTAATTGTTGGCTTCCCGTCGAACGGCGTGGGGAGCGCGGCCACGCGAAAGGGCCCGCCGGTCGGCGGGCCCTGAAGAGGTGTGGCGGCACGGCCCGTTCAGGCCTCGGGGTCGCGCAGACCCACGCAGTCGAGCGCCCAGAAGGTGTCCGAGTAGACCAGGGTTCCCGTCATCCACGGCTCGTACGCGGACAGCCGGGCGACCTGGAACGCGGCGTCGGGGATGCGCAGGGACGGTGCGCGGAAGCCCAGCGGGCTCGCCGCCTCGAAGCCGCGCGTGCGGTAGTACACCGGCGCCCCCTCCAGGAACACCAGCGGCACCCCCCGCTCGTCGGCCGCCGCGAGGGCGTGCCCGATGAGGCGGGCGCCGATGCCCCGGCGCTGGGCGTCGGGGTGCACACCGAGCGGTGAGAGCGTCAGGACGTCCAGGAGCCGGCGCGGAGCGTCCAGCCGTGACGCGGTCAGCATCACGTGCCCGACCACCCGCCCGCCGAGGGTGGCCACGAAGGACATCGGCGCCAGCGGCGCCGGTGCCGTGCGCAGCGCCTCCACCAGAGCGGGCACCGGCTCAGCACCGAAGGCGCGCGCGTGGACCTCGCGCACCGCCGCGTGATCCGCGTCCGTCTCCTGGCGGATCACCAACTCCCCTTCGGGGGCGCTGCTTCCGACAGTCGAAATCGGGGAGCGTTCCTGCTGGTCATGTGATGTCATGGCGGCGAGCGTAGGCCGCCGTACGTCTCGTACGCACGGCAATTCGCGCCCGGGACACGGCCCGCGGTGCACGCCCTGTCCCGTCCCCGGCCCGAAGCTCCCTGCCCTTGCCCGCGAGTCGGGCCACGCGGTCCCACGCACCCCCTTCCCCGCCCTTCCCGCCCTGGAGCCACCCTTGTCACCGCGCATCACCGCCCTGACCGATCCCGCCGAGAACAGCGCCGGCCGCCGGCTCGTATGGCTCGCCTCCCATGCCGAGGGCGCTCCCGTCGGCTCCGCCTTCCTGCGGCTGTTCACGCGGCCCGGGCAGGACCATCTCGCGGAGCTGGACATCCAGGTGCATCCCGTCGAGCGGCGCGCGGGCGTGGGGTCGCGGCTGCTCGAAGCGGCCGTCGAGGCCGGGCGGCGGGAGGGCCGGCGCAGCGTGATCGCGCAGGCGGAGGCGGGCTCCCCCGGCGACGCGTTCCTGCCCGCCCGTGGCTTCCGCAAGGTGCTGACGCTGACCCACACCCGGCTGCCGTCGGCCGAGGCGGACCTCGCCGCCCTCGCCCGGGCGGTCGGGACGCCGCACCCCGGCTACCGGCTGACGTCCTGGGAGGGGACGGTGCCCGACGAGCTCGCCGACACCTTCGTCGCCTCGCGGCGGGCCATGGACGACATGCCGATGGGCGCCACCGACTTCGGCACCGTCGTCTGGGACCTCGACCGGGTCAGGGCGGCGGCCGCGGCCGTCGCCGGGCGCGGCGAACTCCTCCACACCGTCGCGGCCCTCGACGCCTCGGACGGCTCGGTCGTCGGCTTCACCGAGCTCGTGGTTCCGGGCGACGGCACCGGCGACGCCCAGCACTACGGCACCGCCGTACTGCCCGAACACCGCGGCCACGGCCTCGCCCACTGGATGAAGGCCGCCTCCATCCAGTGGGCCCGCACACGCCACCCCCGGCTCGCGGGACTGCTCACCGACACCGCGGACAACAACCCCCACATGCGGCGCGTCAACGACGAACTCGGTTACGTCCCCACGCACAGCGCCCACGAGTACCAGCTCGACCTGTAGGCCGCGCCGACCGCCCGGGCGCCCACAGGCAGGAGTCGTACCCTGGCCCCCCGCCGCGGCGCGAGGGCGGTGGCGTGGAGTGAGGTGAGGCGGATGAGCGGTCCGGACCGGCCCGGGGACGTCCTGGTGGTCGACGACGACCACGCCGTACGCCGCTCGCTGGAGCGGGGCCTGCGGCTCAGCGGCTTCCGGGTGCGCACCGCCGGCGGCGGACGCGCGGCGCTCGCCGCCGTCGCCCAGGTGCCGCCCGACGTGCTGGTGCTCGATGTGTCCATGCCGGGCATGAACGGCATCGAGGTGTGCACGGCCCTGCGCGGCGCCGGGCACGACCTGCCCGTCCTGATGCTGTCGGCGCTGGACGAGACCGCCGACCGTATCGCCGGGCTCCAGGCGGGCGGCGACGACTACCTGGTCAAACCGTTCGCGCTCCAGGAGCTGGTGCTGCGGCTGCGCGCGCTGCTGCGCCGGCGCCCGCCCGTGGACCACGACGTGGTGCGCGCCTGCGGTCTCGTCATCGACCCCGCCGCCCGCACCGCGCACCGCGACGGCCGCCTCCTCGACCTCACCCGCCGCGAGTACGAACTCCTCGAAGTCCTCGCCCGCAACACCGGCCTGGTCCTCACCCGCGACCAACTGCTGGAGCGGGTCTGGGGCTACGACGTCGACGTCCGCACCGACGCGGTGGACACCTTCGTCAGCTATCTGCGCCGCAAACTGGAGGCCGACGGCGCCCCGCGCCTCGTCCACACCGTGCGCGGAGTGGGTTTCGTCCTGCGGGAGCGGCCGTGAGACTGTCCACCCGGATCGCCCTCGCGGTGGGCGCGGTCGTGCCGGTCCTGGTCCTGGCCTGCGGCTGGCTGCTGCTGACCCTGGTCGCCCGCGATCTGCACCGCGCGGAGGACAGCCATCTGCGGACCCGGGCCACCGCGCTCTCCCACGACGCCCGCACCCTGCTGCGGGCCGCCGCCGAGGACCGGCCCACCGCCGAGGAGAACCGCCGCCGCCGGCTTCTCACCTCCGCGCTCGACGTGGGCGTACGGCTGGTCGGCCCCGACGGTGTGTTCAGCGGCGGCCCGCAGCCCGACGCGTCCGTCCCGCTGCCGCACACCGTGAAGGGGCCGGTGACCGTGCGCGGCGCGGGGCGCGGCTGGCGGGCGTACGCGCTGCCGGTGAAGGGGCCGCAGGTGTCCGGCACCCTGTGGGTGTTCGCGCCCGACACCGCCAACCGGGCCCAGCTCGGCGTCGTCCGCAGGCGGACGGTGACCACCGCCCTGCTCGCCGCGCCGCTCTCCGGGCTCCTCGCGTGGGCCGTCGCCGGCGGTGCGACCCGGCCGCTGCGCCGGCTGGGCAGGAGCGCGGCGGGCCTCGACCCCCGGACGAGCGCGGCCCGGCTGGAGCACCGGCACACCCGGGTCACGGAGGTCGACGATCTGGCCGCCACCCTCCAGACCGTCCTCGCCCGCTACGACGAACAGGCCGCGCGCACCGCGCAGGCGCTGGACACCGCCCGCTCCTTCTCCTCGGCCGCCTCGCACGAACTGCGCAACCCGCTGATGAGCATGGGCACCAACCTCGATGTCCTGACCCTTCCCGGGCTCGCCGAGGCGGAGCGCGCCACAGTCGTCGAGGACCTGCGGGCCGATCACGCGCGGCTGCTCGCCCTGCTGGTCGCGCTGCGCGAGCTGGGGCGGGGCGATCTGGTGGAACCGGACGCGTTCCGGCTGCTGGACCTGGCGGAACCGGCGGACGCGGCGGTGGCCGAGGCCCGGAGGCGGGCACCGGACGCCCGTATCACCCTGGACGCGGAGCCCGCGCCGGCGCACTGCTGGGAGCCCGGCATCCGGATCCTGCTCGACAACCTCCTCGGCAACGCGCTCGCCCATGGCAGGGACGCGCGGGGCCGGGCCGACATCGCGGTGACGGTCCGCCGCGAGGACGGGCAGGTGGTGCTCACCGTGGACGACCGGGGCCCGGGCATCGAGCCCGGGGCCCGCCGGGAGGTGTTCCGCCGCTTCCACCGGGGCCCGGGCAGCACCGGCTCCGGACTCGGCCTCACCCTGGCCGCCCAGCAGGCCGCGCTGCACGGCGGGACCGTCGAACTCGGCGAGGGGCCCGGCCGCAGGGGGACCCGCTGTACGGTACGGCTGCCCGCGCCCGCCCCCGCGCAGGGCGGGGCGCTCCCCCTCCAGCGGGACTGGCTCACCGTCACGGCCGCCCGGTCACAGAGTTTCCACAAAGAGCCCTCCTAGCCTCCAATCGTCCGAACCGATCCTGTGGACCAGGAGGCAGCATCCATGAACACACCCTTCCCGTCCCGCCGCCGGACGGCCGCCGCCGCGCTCGCCGCGACCGCCGCCCTCACCGTCACCGCCCCCGGCGCCTTCGCCGACTCCACCCCCTCGAAGGCGCCGCGCACCACGGCCGAGGCACCCACGACCGACGGCGCCCAGGGCATCTGCGAGCGCGCGCCCAAGGTCGCGGCGCGCCTCGACCGCGCGCTCGGCCGGCTGGGCGGCGGGGTGACCACCGTGGGTTCGGTGGCCCGGCTGCGACAGAGGGTGGACAACGCCAAGAAGGAGGGACACACCGCGATCGAGGCGTATCTCAACGACAAACTCGCGCACCGCAAGGGCTTGGTGACGGCCCTTCAGCAGCGGCAGAAGGACCTCAAGGACGTGACCGCCTGGTGCGCGGCCAACGGCAACGGGAAGAAGTGATGCGCGTCCGCACCTTCCCGCACGCCGTGGCGGCCGCGGCCCTGGCCGTCGCGTTCGCCGCGGGCTGCTCCCCCTCCTCCCCCTCCCCTTCCTCCGAGTCCCCCTCGGGCAAGGAGCGGCAGATGGAGCAGAAGGTCGGCGCGGCGGAGTCGGCGGCGGCCGCGGCCGAGGCGGACGCCCGGGGCGACAAGTAGCGGTGTGCGCGAGCCGCCCTGTCGGCGGCGGGTCGCCACGCGGCACCCCGGGCGCGGCCGCGCGCGGTGTGAGAAGCCCGCCGATCGCCCGCACCCGCGGCACGACGGGCCGCCGCCCGCGCGGTATTGCGTTTGCCCGGCGCACACCGGCCCTGAGAAGGTCGCGGCCATGCCTTCTTTCTCCGCGTACGACGGAACCGAACTCGCCTATCACGTCCACGGGGACGGAGCCCCGCTGATCTGCCTGCCCGGCGGCCCGATGCAGGCCTCCGCCTACCTCGGGGATCTGGGCGGCCTCTCCGCTCACCGGAGGCTGATCGCCCTGGACCTCCGGGGCACCGGCGCGTCGCGGACTCCCCGGGACACCGCGTCCTACCGCTGCGACCGGCTGGTCGACGACGTCGAGGCACTGCGCGAACACCTGGGGCTGGACCGCGTGGACGTGCTCGCGCATTCGGCCGGGGCGAATCTGGCCCTGCGGTACGCGGAGCGGCATCCCGAGCGCCTCGGAAAGCTCGCCCTCATCACGCCGAGCGTCATCGCGGCGGGCATCACGGTCACGGGCGAGACGCGGCGGGAGACGGCGCTGCTGCGCCGGGAGGAGCCGTGGTTCCCGGAGGCGTTCGCGGCTCTGGAGTCGATCTTCGCGGGGAAGGCGACGGACGGCGCCTGGCAGGCCGTCGCGCCCTTCTGGTACGGACGCTGGGACGCGACGGCCCGGGCGCACCGGGCCGCGGAGGACGGGCAGAAGAACGAGGAGGCGGCAGCGGTCTTCGGCGGCGAGGGCGCGTTCGATCCGCGGGCCACAGGGGCGGCGCTCGCCGCACTCGACGCGCCCGTCCTGGTGCTGGCCGGGGAGGTCGACCTCAACTCGCCGCCCAGCGCGATGACCGAGCTGGCCGGGCTCTTCGCCCACGCCGAGCCGGCCGTCCAGCCGGGAGCGGGGCATTTCCCGTGGCTCGACGACGCCGAGCGGTTCGTCGCGGCCGTGGACACGTTCCTGGGCGAGGGCCGCGAGGTGGGTTGACCCCGCCGGGCCGCCACCGGGGCGGACGGGGTCGCCGAGGTCTGGGCGCCGATCCCGCCCGGCGGGCCGTCGGTGCCCGCTCCGCTGCCGGCGGAACGGGCACCGGGTGCCGGGGACGCAGTGGGAGGGGAGCCCTGCGTCCCGGCACGCGCACGGCCGTACCGAAGGACAGGCGCGGCCGCTTCGAGGCCCTGCCGCCAGCATCCCAGGCGCCGCGCGCCCGCCACCAGTGAACCCCCGGCCAGAATCACCGCACCGAAGGCGCACAAAGGGGCGGAGAACGCTCTCGTGTCCGCCCCCCGGACCGTGCTCGGTGGCAACGATTTGATCGCGAAACCGGACGCAGGCATTCCCCGCGGCCGCGCTCCGCCGTTGGACGGGGCATGGACAGGGACGCTGCACACGGCTTGGAGACCGCGCACCGGGCCGAACTGACCGGGGCCTACTGGCTGTCCACACCAGCCCGCCCCGGATTCGACTGCGAGTGGTGCACCCGGCTGCGGGAGGCCGACCACGGGGCGTTCCAGCGCTCCGGCACCTCCGGCGCGGGGTGGGAGGGCGACCGGATGAGCCCCGCCCGGGCGGCCATGATGAGTCTGGCTCTGCTGACCATCGTCCTCGCGATGGCGATGACGGCGGCGCATCTGTAACGGGGCCCGGGGCGAGGGCGGGACGGCGGAACGGGTCCGGCGGGCGTCCGTGGACGGTCGTCGCGAAATGCGGTTGCCGGTCCGCGCGGTGCGCGGTTAGCGTCGCCGCTCGTGACCCCGACACCCGCCACGTCCCCCACCCTGCGCACCGAGCGGCTGCTCCTCGACCGGTACACGCCCGAGGACGAGGAGGACTTCGTCGCGCTGTTCCAGGACACGCGCGTGTCCCGGTGGATGGGCGACGGACCCGCTTCCGAGGCGGAGGACCGGGCCCTGTTCGGGCGCGTCTTCACCCTGGTCTACCCGCAGGAGCGGTTCGACGTGTGGGCCGTCCGCCTGAACGGGAGGCTGGTGGGGCACGCCGAGATCAAGCGGACCGACCAGGTGGGAGGCCACGAGATCATCTACGCGCTGGCCCCCGAGGCGTGGGGTCTCGGCCTCGGCCGGGAGCTGGCGCGGGCGATCGTCTCGTACGGCTTCGACACCCTCGGACTGGCCGAGGTGCACGCCACCGTCGCCGCACCGAACACGGCGTCCCTGGCCGTCCTCGACCGCCTCGGCTTCGCGCACGTCCGCGACATCACCGAGGAGGACGGCAGCACGACCCGCGTGCTGACCTGCGCTCAGAGGCCCACGGACACCGCCGCCGGGGCGACTTCCGCCGTACCCGCGCCCCGGCGCCCGGCCATGCGGCAGCCCACACAGCCGGAGTGACCCCGGCGGGCCGCGGTGTCGCGCGTGCGCCAGTGCCGCCGCCCCGGCGGGCGCGGCCCGGACGCCTTCCCCCACCCGGCCAGGTGCAGCGTCCAGGTGGCGAGCGCGGCGGCGCCGACGAGGGCGCCGCCCAGCAGCATCCCGGCCGGGGACCCCGCGACGAGTCCCAGACCGGTGACGACGCTGCCGAGCATGCCCACCCCGGTCCCGGTCCAGCCGGCGACGGTATGTCCCATGTCGTGATCGCCGTGCATCCCCATGTCGTCTCCTCGGGCCCCTGAGATATGAACACCTCAGACCGGTACGGGCAGGTGTGCGGGCGCGGTGGGGCAGGAAAGCCCACGGCCCCGCGATAGAATGCCTTAGTAGCTAAGCATCTTAGACGGTAAGGGGATTTTTGGTGGAAGGCAAGGCGCGTCCGGCGGCGACACCGGAGCAGGCGCTGCACGCGATGGACCGGATGATCGCGCTCGCCCATGTGGGACAGCAGGACATCGCGGCACGGCTCGGCCTCAACGTCACCGACCTCACCTGCCTCGGCTTCCTCATCGAGGCCTCCATGGCCGGGCAGTCCCTCGCCGCGGGCGACCTCGCCGAACGGGCGCGCCTGACGACCGGCGCGATCACCGGCGTGCTCAACCGCCTGGAGAAGGCCGGGTACGCCCACCGCGAGCCCGATCCGCAGGACCGCCGCCGTGTGCGGGTGGTCATGGACGAGTCCGCGCAGACGCGTGTCCTCGCCGTCTACGGTCCGTTCTACGAGCGCCTCGGCGCGCTCTTCGCGGACTACGGCCCGGCGGAGGTCGCCGTACTGGCCGACTGGTTCACGCGCGCGAAGGGGCTCATGCAGGAGTCCCTCGACGCCATCCGCGGCGGCGGTGGCGCGGCCGAGGGGTGACCTCGGCGGCCCCGTCGGCGGTCGCGGCGGCGGCGCGGACGGCGGACCGGACGGCGCTTTTGGCGTGAACCCGTCGACTCTGACGGGTTCCCACGGCGCTGCCCGGGTACCCGGCGGGTCCCGCTGCGCGGGTGCGACGACTGGGAGGGGACCGCCGATGAGGGCTGTGACGTGGCAGGGCGAGCGGAACGTCCGGGTGGAGGACGTGCCGGAACCGGTGATCCAGGAGCGTACGGACGCCATCGTGCGCGTCACCTCGACGGCACTGAGCGACTTCGACCTCCGTCTGTACGAGCGGCACGACACGCTCGCCCCGTTCATGAGGCCGGGCGACATCCTCGGCCACGAAGCCGTCGGGATCGTCGAGGAGACCGGCTCCGACGTCACGGAAGTGAAGCCCGGCGACCGGGTCGTCGTGCCGTTCCAGCTCGCCTGCGGACACTGCTGGATGTGCTCGGCGGGCCTGCCCGGACAGTGCCGGACGACCCGCGACCCGGACCACGACACCGGGGCGGCGCTGGTCGGCCACGGCGGGCGGTACGGCTCGGTGCCGGGCGCGCAGGCGGAGTATCTGCGTGTGCCCCAGGCCCCGTTCGGGCTCGTCCCGGTGCCGGACGGGCCGCCGGACGACCGGTTCCTCTACCTCTCCGACCTGCTGCCGAGCGCCTGGCAGGCGGTCCAGTACGCGGACATACCGCCCGCCGGCACCGTGGCCGTGCTCGGCCTCGGCCCGCTCGGCGACATGGCCTGCCGGATCGCCCTGCAACGCGGCGCCTCGCACGCCATCGGTGTCGACGTGGTGCCCGAACGGCTGGCGCGGGCACGCAAGCGGGGCGTGGAGGTGTTCGACCCGGGCGACTACGCAACCCAGGACGACCTGATCGCCGCGATCGGCACCCACACCTTCGGCCGCGGTCCCGACTCGGTGGTACTCGCCGTCGGCACCGAGGCGGGCGACGGCCTCCTCGCCCGCCTGGCCGAGGCCCGGGGAGCGGCCGGAACGCGGGGTGAGGAAGCGCGGCGCCCCTCCGGCGACGCCACCCGGCTGTCCGCCCTCCGTCTCGCCCTCGCCCTGGTCCGCCGGGGCGGCACGGTCTCCCTCGCCGGCGACTACGGCGGGACGGCCGATCCGCTGCCGCTGATGACCCTGTCCGAGAAGCACATCCAGCTCCGGGCGGGCCGGACCAACGTCCACCGCTGGAGCGAGGACATCAGGTCCTTCCTCGCCGACGACGACCCGCTCGGCGTGGACGACTTCGCCACCCACCACCTCCCGCTGGAGCAGGCGCCGTACGCGTACGACCTCTTCCACCGCGGGGCCGACGGCGCCGTCAAGATCCTGCTGCGGCCCTGACCGGGCTGTCCGGCGTGCCTGCCCGAGGGGCCACGGCCGGGCGGTGGATCACCAGAAGAACCAGCCCGGGGTGGCGCTGTAGTCCTGCGGTACGTAGTCGCACCCGCCGGCCGCGAATCCCGTCGCCGACTGCCGTGCGGCCAGCGCCTCGCCGTGCGCGTCGACCCCGTCCGCCGCGACCAGGAGGGCGGCGACGACCGCCAGCCACACCACGGGGAGGACCGGATGCGAGAGGCGCCGGGACTGCATGGTGATGCCGCCCGCCACGGCGGCCACCGCCGCCGCCAGGACCAGGCCCAGCGCCGTGAGGGTCAGCCGGTCGAGGGCCGGTGAGCCGTGGCACAACAGGTACTCGTGGGCCGGAACGAGCCGCGGCACGCGCTCGACCAGGGCCAGGGCGCTCAGCAGCGCGCCCGCGCCCACCACGTGTTCCGCCCCCGGCCTCCGCCACGCGCTCCCGCGCCGCCCGCTCTGCCCGGCCGTGCCCACCCGCATCGTTCCCCCGCCTTTGAGCCACTCTCCCCTCTCAGGACGCCTCCATCCCGTCCAGCAGTTCCTGCACCCGCTCCCCCATACAGCGCCCGAGGTTCTGGTACGCGTCGAACTGCCGGTGGTCGAACCACTGGTCACTGGTGCTGTCGTGCGGGAAGACCGGGTGGGCGGCCGCGTACGAGAGCAGTTCGTACGGCAGGTCCTTCGTCAGCGTGGTGCGGGCCACGATCAGGGTGCCGTGGCGGTCCCGGCGGCCGTCGATGTCCAGGTCTTCGGGATAGGTGATGTCACCGGTGACCACCGACGTACGGGAGAGCCGGGCGTTGAGCTCGGAGAGGACGCCGGGCGGCTGGAGCGGGTCGCTGCCGCCGGGGACCAGGGTGGTCGGCTCGTGCAGGGTGATGGTGATGCCCAGCTCCTCGCGGGCGAGCGCGATCGCCTGGGCGAGGGTGGCGGCGAAGGGCGGGATGTCACCGCTGGCGTCGATGCACACCGCCGTCCGCACGCCCTGCCGCAGCAGTTCGACGAGACCGAGGTTCTCGTAGTGGCCGCCGTCGGTCACCAGCAGCAGCCGGTCGTCCATCGGATAGCGGCCGACGACCTCGCGCAGCAGATACGGCAGACGGCGGATCAGCGGTGCCGGGGGCGAGGGCCAGGGCGGCGCGTTCCACTGCCGCGCCAGCGCCCCGGGATTGGGCAGCCAGCTGCCCAGCCGGGCGTTGGACAGGGCGAACAGCGTCTGGAAGGCCCGCGCCTGGGACCCCATGGCGGAGGCGAAGGCGGCACCCGAGATCGCGACGGCCGACTGCACGGTCAGATCCCGGGCGATGTGCCGCTTGGAGCGCCGCTCCAGACAGGTGGTGCAGGCGTAGCCGACGTCGGGGCCGCCGACGTAGTCGTGGGAGAGCGTGTAGGAGACCGCCCTGCGGCCGGGCGGGGTGCGTTCGCTGCCGGAGAGGTTGGCCGCCCCGGCGAAGATGACCTGCGGGAAACCCTCCTTGCGCGCCCCGTACACGCTCAGCGCGGTGGTCTCGTTGGCGAAGTCGTACGGCCGGGCCACCTGCGTGCCGTCCGTCCCGGCCAGCACCTCGCGGCGTACGGCGAACGCGGAGGCGAGGCGGCGGCGGTAGAAGGGGTGCAGGCTCATCCACGTCTGGTCCAGGAGCGAGCCGATGAACACCAGCACGGCCGGGACGCAGATCTGGAGCCACAGCGGCCAGGCCCAGCCGGTCGCCGTCGCCCACCCGAGGACGAGGAGGAAGACGGCCGCGAGCAGCAGCAGCACGACCCACACCGCCAGATACTGCACGAACCCGTTGGGGACGGCCCGGCTCAGGCCGGAGCGTCCGCGCACCACGTCCATCACCCTGGACAGACCCGTGCGCACGGTCTGGCGCCGCCGCCACAACGTGCCCACCAGCGCCGCGACATAGGTGACCAGCACGGTCAGGCCCGCGCCCACCGTGGCGTCGGGCCGGGTGACCTGATGCCGGGTCTGGAGGTAGACCGCCGCCCAGGCGAGCAGCGGCAGCACGAAGACCACCACGGTCAGCGCCAGCGTCAGCACCACGAACGCCTGGAAGGCCCGGGCGAACCAGCGCGCCAGGTGGTCGGCGCGGTCCCAGACGTACGCGCCCAGCCACAGCAGCCAGAGCCCGGCGGTGGCGACGAGCGTGTACGCGACCGCCCACACCGCCGGGTCGCGGAACGCCGGGCGCGGCGGCGTGGCGGTGCACTCCGCGCAGAAGCGGACACCGGGGTGGGCGAGCGGGGTCAGGTCGGTCACCGGTACGGCGTGGTAGGCCCAGCTCAGCGCCAGTCCGATGGCGGCGGTCGCGGCGGCCAGGAGCAGCAGGGACGCGAGCAGGCCGCGCAGCAGCACCCCGAGGGCGACCATCCACTGCGCGGTGCCGTCGGCGACGTACTTGGAGTGCCGCCGCAGATGGTCCTCCTCGGGCGAGCCGGGTGTGAAGACCTGCTCGGAGGTGAGGCTGCCGTTGAGGGCCAGTTGCATCGCGCCGACGGTGTAGCCGCCGCCGGAGACGGAGACCAGGTACCTGGCCTGCCGCAGCGACCGGCGCAGGGCCTGGAGGGCTCCGAGGGTGACGGTGGCCGAGCGGATACCGCCTCCGGAGACGCAGAAGCCCAGCTCCGCGTGGTCCCGGCCGGGGGCGGTGGTGCTGTGGTAGCGCCAGTGCGCCGAGACGACCCCGGGCTCGGTGTGCGGATGGGCGACGCCGGTCGGCCAGAACCGGCCGTCCGCCTCCATGACGGGCCAGGGCGGGACCAGCTCGGGGGTGGAGGGGGCGTGGTCGTGGTGGGACGAGGGGGGCGGCGGGGCGGGCGTCTCGTGGTCCGCGCCCTGGTCCTGACCCTGGTCCTGGCCCTCGCCCCGGCCCTGGCCCTGATCCTGGCCCTGGCCGTCGCCCTCGCCCTGGCCGTCGCCCTGTTCCTGATCCTGCTCCTGATCCTGGCCCTGGCCCTGGCCCCGGTCCTGGCCCTCGCCCTGGTCCTCGTCCCGGTCCTGGCTCTGATCCTGCTCCTCGCCGGTGTCGGGGGTCGTGGCCGTCGGCCGTGCCAGCATGCCTCTGCCCGCGCGTGTGACCGTGGTGGCCCACACCACCACGCCGACGACCGTGGCCGCTCCGAGCAGCAGCCATCGGACGGTCTCCAGCGCCGCGGCCGTCGCGAACGGCCAGTCGCGGACGCGGCCGTGCGCCCGCAGCGCGCCGACCAGCAGGCCGTTCTCCACCAGGCCGAACACCGCCCCGGCGAACGTGGCGATCAGCGCCCAGTGGGCGACCTGCCGGCCGCGCAGCCCGGCGTAGGTGTGGTGCCCGATCTGGAAGACGAGCAGCAGCGTCGCGGCGCCGCAGGCGATCCAGACCATATGGGCCACCAGCGCGTCCCGGAAGGCGGCGGCGTGCCCGTCGTACACCTCCTTGGCGGCGGTGGCCGAGCCGGCGAGCTGGAGCCGGGGGAGGTCGACGTCCGGGGCGCGCCACAGGAAGTAGGCGAGGCCGAGCGCCGCCGGGACGAGCGCCGCCCAGGCCCGCAGGAAGCCCTGGCGGGCGGTGACGGGCCGGGCGGGCCGGACGGTGGTCGCGAGCGGCGGCGAGGAGTGAGGCATCGGCTCACCTCATGAGGTCGGTGGTCATGCGTACCGTCCTGGTGGTCCACCGTCCCCGTTTCGGTGTGCCACCCGGACCGTACGCGCGGGTCAGTCCGGAGGTTCCTCCGGTTCCACGTCGTCGGCGGGTGCCTTGTCGTCGCCCGGGGCGGGCTTCCCGGCGCGGCGGTCGTCCACTTCGCGCATCCGGCGGTGCACGGCCTCGCGCAGGCTCTCCTCGCCGGGCGTGGACGGCGTCGGCCCGGTCTCGGGCTCGCGGGTCTTGGGCTCGGAGGTTTCGGGCTCAGGGGTCTCGGGCTCAGGGGTCTTGGGCTCGGAGGTCTCGGGCTCAGGGGTCCGGGTCGCGTCGTCCTCGGGCTCTTCCCGCGGGCCGGAGGCGCCGGAGCGCGGTGTGCTACCCATGGTCGTGCTTGCCGCCGCCCTGCCAGGTCCCCTCGGTGACCTGACCGGCCTTCAGCTCGTCGATCTGGGAGCGCCACAGATCGGCGCGCGAGGCGGTCGTCCTCTTGACGGTGGCGGTCAGGGTCCGGGCGGCGCTGAAGCGGTCGGACTCCGGGCCGCTGGCGGCGATGCGCGCGTTGGTCCTCGTGTGCGCGTCGATGGCGGAGCGCAGGCTTCCGGCGTGCGCGGTGAGCTTGCCCAGGTCGCGGAAGACGGGGCCCTTGGTGTCGAACCAGATCTGCTGCCACCAGTGGTCCGTGACCGGTTCGCGCCAGCTCAGATAGCCGCCTTCGAGGATCTTGCGCGGCCCGTCGAGCTTGCCGGTGAAGCTGTAGCGGACGCCGGGCGCGGTGACGGGGTCGTAGAAGTTCGGGGTGAAGAAGTCCGACACGAGGAAGCCGTTGATGGTGTAGCCGTTCTCGGGCGCCTCGGAGGGGTCGGCGACCTCGACGAGGAACTCCACCACGCCCTGGTCCTTCTTCGGTGACTGCCCCGCCACCAGGCGGTTGCCCCAGGGGTCGCCGAGCATCTCCAGCATCTCGTGGCTGGCCGTCAGCGACCAGCTGTCGCTGTACTGGATCAGGGAGAAGGGCTGGCCGTTCTTGTCCATGTGGACACCGGCCGCGCCGGGTTCGCCGATGTCGTCGCGGACGATCATCGGCCAGTAGCCGACCGGCACGTCGTGCAGGCTGTCGAAGGCGTCGACGGACGCCGGGATCTGCCACAGCGGCGCGAAGTCCCGGATGGCCTGCTTCTGGAGGGCGGCGGCCACCCGGGTGAGCTGGGACGAGGTGATCTGGTCGGTCTCGGACACGAGGGCGAGCTGGGTGACCAGCATGGGGGCTCCTTGTCTGGGGAAGGGTCAGGTCAGCAGGCGGGCCAGCGCCTCGGCGTAGTCGGCGGGCAGGTTCCCCTCGTCGGCCAGGGTGGCGAGGAAGACCGGGTCGCCCGACGCGGTCAGGGCGTCCAGCGCGACCGGCTCCAGCTCGGCCGGTGCGGCGGTGAGCGGGCCGATCCCGGGCCCGGTCGGGTGCGTCTCGCCACTGGCGCTCAGCAGCGGCAGGCGCGGGCGCAGTTCGGCGCCGGTGGGCTCGATCTCGTCCAGGGCCAGCTGCCAGCGCACCCCGCCGCCGGGGGACGCCGTGATCGGCGGGACGGGGGTGGCGGCGAGCGCGGGGAGGTCGGCCAGCGCGCCGGCCAGCCTCTCGGTGGCCTCACCGAGACTGAGCCCGGCGACGATGGTGTCGGCCGTCCCGTCGTCCAGGCGCAGTACGTGCTCGCCCGCCGTCCCGGGGACCGGCTCCAGGTTCTCCCCGGGGGCGAGGGCCCGCATCAGCCGCCCGGATCCGTAGCGGGCGACGCCGTCGACGGCCACCAGCCGGATGTCCTCGTCGCGGGCGTCGACGAGGGAGGTATAGGGGTCGCCGTGGGTGCCGGCGACGACGACGAGGTCCGCGCGCATCCCCGCGCCCAGCGACCCCAGGGCCGACTCCCAGCGCAGGATGCGGGCCGCGTCCCGGGTGACCATCGCGACCAGCTCCCGGTCGCTGAAGACGGATCCGGCGGCGGTGGACGCCAGCCGGGCCGCCTTGAGTTCGCCGAGGAGCCCCTTGCTGCCGGACACCGACCAGTCCGAGCCGAGACCCATGAGCACACCGGCCTCCTTGGCGGCGGCGATGTCGGCGGTCTTCCCGTACAGCAGGAGGTTGGAGAGCGGCGACCACACCATGGAGCCGCCGTGCGCGGCGAACACGGTGAAGTCCTCGGCGTTCAGGCCGGTGCAGTGGATGCCCACCAGGTTCTCGGTGATGGCCCACTTGCCGGGCTGGAACTGGAGGGCCTGGAAGTGCGCGCGGGCGGCCGCGTCGGTGCCTTCGGCCAGGTGCAGGAGGAGGCGGTGCGGCTGCTTGAGGCGGGCCAGGAACTTCTCGGCGTCCTTCGCCTCCACGTCCGCGATGCGCGAGGCGGCCTCGGGCAGGTCGGGGGTGTCGGTCTGTTCGACGTTGCGGACGACGCCGCGGTACATCCGGCGGGCCCCGGCGTTGCTGAACAGGGCGATGCCCTGGCTGGTGGTGGTGCCGTTGACGAGGGCCTTCGCCTCGACGTACCGCACGACGGCGGGCATCAGCCGGGGGTCCTGGCCGAGCACCTTCATCGGGCCGGTGACCAGGGTGCGGTAGGCGGGGTTGCCGCTGCCGCCCCACTGCGAGCGGTTGCCGTACCGTTTCGGCACCTGCCACAGCGGCAGCACGTCGTACGGGAGGTGGTTGTGCAGCTCGATCAGCCCCGGGTAGACCGAGCCCCGGGTGTCGAGGGGGGTCACGCCCGCAAACCCGGGCGGGGCGGGGGCGGTGGCCGGGAGCACCGCCTCGATGAGCGTGCCGGACACATAGAGGACTCCGTCGTCGAGCACGGTGTCCGCCGGGTCGAGGGTGACGATACGGCCGCGCAGGGCGTACCGGCCGGTATCCGGGGCGTCTGCTCCAGGTGACATACGGGCGTCCCTTCTCGTCCTCCCGAGGAGGTAAGGATGAACACCGCATATCGGATGAACATCACTTAATAGACACCATGCCGTAATGTCATCCGGCGATCACCTTCTGTCATGACTGATCGCCCGCATGGAGTAGGAGCCCGAATGCAGCCCTTCGACCCCGGCTACGCGCAGGAGCCGTACGCCACGCTCGTACGCGACCACCCCGGCCCCGACATCTATCCGGTCAACCACTTCCGCGTGGAGTGGGGCCCGATCTTCCACCGCGGGCGGCTCGACGGCACGGCCCGCGTGCTGGTCATCGGCCAGGACCCGGCGGCCCACGAGGCCATCACGCGCCGCATCCTCGTCGGCACCGCGGGCCGCCGCTTCCAGGGTTTCCTCGCCAAACTCGGCGTCGACACGAGCTATGTGATGGTCAATACGTTCCTGTACAGCGTCTACGGCCAGCAGGGCGGTACCGCGCACGCCAGGGACGAGCACATCGCCGCGTACCGGCACCGCTGGCTGGACGCGATCGTCGAGCACCAGCCCATCGAGGCGGTGATCGCCCTGGGCGGCCTCGCGGACACCGCGTTCCACAGCTGGCGCGAGACCACGTCGGGCGCCGCGTACACCGGTGCCTACCAGCACATCCTCCATCCCACCTACCCCGACAGCGCGGCCGGCTCCGGGACGGACCCCGCGGTGGCGATGGCGAAGCTGCTGACGAACTGGAACAGCGCGCTCGACGCCCTGCACGGCACGGTCACGCCCGACGCCGCGCGCCCGCTCGTGCATTACGGCACCACCCTGACCCCGGCGGACCTCGCCACCATCCCCCCGGGCGACCTCCCGGCGGGGCTCCCGGCGTGGATGCGCTCCGACGAGCCGTGGGCCTCCCGGCAGGGGGCGACCCCGGCGGAGAAGCGGGCCACGATCACCGTCCAAATTCCGGCCGACCAGCGCCCGTTCACCTGAATCCCGGCCGCGGGGCCGCTTCTGGTACTCCTAGGAGCGACCGAAACCCGTCTGTGCCCTTATGGAGACCGGAGACCGCCATGGCCGTGCGCCGCGTAGTGCCCAACATCCGGACGGAAGCCCTGCCCCGGAGCCGGGAGTTCTATGGACTGCTGGGGTTCGAGGAGGTGATGAACCACGGCTGGATCATGACGCTCGCCTCTCCGGCCGCCGCCACCGCGCAGGTCAGCCTGATGTCCGAGGACAGGACCGCGCCGGTGGTGCCCGACCTGAGCGTCGAGGTGGACGACGTGGACGCGGCCTACGCGGCCGTACGAGCGAGCGGCGCCGAGATCGTGCATCCGCTCCAGGACGAGGAGTGGGGTGTGCGCCGGTTCTTCGTCCGCGACCCCGACGGCCGGGTGGTCAACGTGCTGGCACACCGCTGACAGGGCCCCTGCCGGCCCGGGCGTATCGTCCGGGCCGGCAGCGGGGCGGCGGTTATCCGCGCAGGTCCACCACCGCGCGCAGCTTGCCGCTGGTGGGGCTGCGGTCCAGCTTCGCGCCGTCGACCGCCTCCACCGCCAGGTCGAGCAGCCGCTCGGTGACGGCGGAGCGCAGCTCGGGATAGCCGGCCAGGAACGCCTCCCGCAGCCGCTCCGGGTCGGCCGCGCCGGCGCGTTCCACCCGGACGGTGAGCCGCTCGCGGGTGTCCTGCCGGATGAGGACGGTCTGGAGCTCACCGCTGTAGCCGGCGCGCTCCTGGGCGATGGCCGCGAAACGGCGGTGGTTGAGGAAGTACGTGGCGACCCGCACCACGTCCCCGGTCCTGCCGCGCAGTTCGAAGCGGGGTGCGTGGCTGCCGCACGGGCAGCGGCCCTCGACCGCGCGGCCGAGATCGCCGATCACATACCTCCCGAGGTGCTGGCCGCGCCGGGCGTGCGTGGTGAAGACCAGCCTGCCGGTCTCCCCCGGGGCCACCGGGCGGTCGGCCTCCAGGTCGAGTATCTCCATGGTGTGCAGATCGGCGTGCAGGTGGTGGACGCCGCCGGTGCTCCGGGCGCACTGGTAGCCGAGCGGGCCGAGGTCGGTGCTGCCGTACGTGATGGACCGTACGACCTCGATGCCGAAGGTGTCGCGCAGGGTGCGCTGCTGGGCGTCGGTGAAGTGCTCGCCGCCGTAGAACACCTTGCGGATGCCGCCGTACGCGCGCAGCGCGTCCGCCTCCTCGTGCAGCAGTTGCCACAGGTAGGAGGGCATACCGAAAAGGGTGTCCGCCCGGTGGTCGATCAGCGCCCGCGCCGTGGCCCGGTGGTCGGGGCCCGCCGCGAGCGGCAGTTGGACGCCGCCCAGGCGCTCCAGGATGGAGAAGAAGCTGATGAAGCTGCCGTACATACCGCCGCAGTAGAAGAGGTTGGCGGTACGGTCCGCCATCGGGTCGTAGCCCGCGGCGAGCAGGCCGCGGGCGGCGGCGTGCATCTGGGTGTCGTAGTCGTCGTAGCTGAAGAGGGAGAGCGCGGGGGCGCCGGTGCTGCCGCCGCTGTGGAAGTACAGCTCGGCGTCGGCCCTGGAGACCTGGCGGTTGAGCTCCTGGGCCTCCTCCTTGCCGGTCAGCGGGCCGCTCGGGGGCGGCAGGAGGACGGGCCGGGCCAGGTCGTCCAGGCAGGCGGTGGTGGCGAACCGGGCGTCGGCCTGGACCGCGACGCGGCGGCTGTAGCGCTGGAGCGCGTACACCCCGTCGTGCGGCTCTCCCGAGTACCCCGCGAGCATCGCACCGAGCGGGGTGACGCGGGTGACGCCCGCGGCGAAGGCGGCGCGGGCGAGTTCGGCGGTGTCGGTGGGGCTCGCCGCGATGCCGACGGTCTGGAGGTAGCGGCGCATCGGACGCAGGGTCGCGATCAGCTTCCCGCGCGGCAGCGGCTTGACCCACACGCTGCGGTGCAGCGGCGAGGCGGTGAGGGCCGGACGGGTGTCGGCCATGACCCGCCAGGAGCCGTCGGGAGCGGCGAACACCCTGGTCAGACCGAGGTGTTCCTCCAGGCGGGCGACGAGCTCGGTGGTGGTCAGCTCGGCCTGCTCGGCGATGTCGGGCTCCTCCACGGCCGCGGGCCGGGCCGCCAGGACCTCCGCGAAGCGCTCGGCGAAGGCGAAGACGTCCCGCTCGTCCTCGGTGTCGAGATAGACCACCTGGGGGCTGGAGCAGGCCTGCTGCTCGTGGAGGCACACGTCGTCCGCCAGGGCCTCGAGCGTCTCGCTCTCGTCCCAGGCGTCGCGGGTGAGGTAGGCGAAGGAGATGCGGTGGCCCCACTCCACCAGCCGGCAGCCGGGCGGCACATGGGCGGCGATCCCCTCGACGGCACTCTCGCCGCCCCATACGGCGACGGCGTCGGCGGGCGCGCACATCTGCTCCAGCCACTCCTTGCGGGAGGAGGAGAAGCGCAGCACGACGACGCGGGCGGCGAGGGCGCCGGAGGTGTCGAACGCGGCGAGCTCGGCCAGCAGGTGCTGGGTGAGGAGGGTGTCGCCGCCGCTGGTCTTGAGGATGTTGACGTTTCCGGCGAGCAGGCCCTCGACGATGCTGAGCGGGGCGACGGTGGCCGCGTTGCCCGGCGCGATGTGGGCGACGAGGCCGACCGGCGCCCACGCCTCGTACACCGTCTCGCGGGCGTCGGGCCGGTTCAGCCGTCCCGGGGCGGTCCCGCCCAGTTCGCGGCGCAGCTTGCGGGTCAGCTCGGTACGGCTGAGGTGGGTGCCGAGTTCGTCGAGGAGCGCCGCGTCCTCGCCCTCGGGCAGATGCCGTACGAGCCGGTCGCGCACCGGGTGCGCCGGGTCGCGCAGGGCCGTGGCGAGGGCGTCGCAGGCGGCCAGGACCGTCTCGGTCTCCAGCGGGCTCGCCAGGGCCTCCTGGACGACGGCGGGCAGGGTGGCCAGGCGCCGCCCGGCCTCCTCGTCGCCGATGAACGCGCCCTGCCAGTAGTGGGGCCCGCCGGTCCCGTCCATGGTCTCGGTCTCCATATCCCTCTCCGTCTCTGTCCGCGCGGTCACGACATGCCCTTCATCAGTTCGGCGGCGGCCACCGCGCAGCTCTTGTTGCGGCTCACTCCGGCGCGTCCGTGGACGGTGAACCAGTCGGTGCCGAGGTCGCACCCGCACTCCGAGCCGGGGTGCAGCGAGGCGAGGTCACCCATGACGACGCTCTGCGCCGGTACGGAGGTGATGTACGGGGAGACGAGGTGCAGATAGCCGCTCTCGCCGTACGGCAGCGGCTCCAGGGTGGCGGTGGAGAGGATGGCGACGCGCGACCAGACGGGGGCGTGCAGCCGGTGGTGGTCGCACTCGATGTAGGGGATGCAGTGCTCGACGGATCCGAAGGTGTCGCGGATGCGGTCGCCGGGGATGCCGAGCTGCTCGGTGACGCGGGCGTACAGCTCGTCCTTGCCGATGCTCCGGTCGGCGTGGCCCTTCCAGCCGCCGCCGAGGACGACCAGGGAGCCCTCGGGCAGGCGCAGCGGCGGCAGGCCCATCGCGCGCATCCGCTCCAGGGTGAAGTAGAGGAAGGCGGGGAAGCCCAGGATGCGCACGGGGGCGTCGTCCTGCTCGAAGCGGCGCAGCGCGGCGACGCAGCCGAAGGGGTCGAACTCGTGGCCGTCGCCGGTGTTGCGCAGCGCGTACTCCACCGTGCGGGCGGGCGCGAAGTCGCAGAGGTAGTTGTCGGTGAAGGCCGTGCCGAGGTTGAGGGCGGGGGACGGTTCGTAGCTGTAGAGGAGGTAGTTGACCTCCGTGTCCGGGGTGATCCAGCCGTTGCGCTCGAAGATGCGGGCGACCATGCGCTGGGCCGAGCGGATGGTCCAGCGGTCGAAGAACATCTGCGACTTCTGGCCGGTGGTGCCGGAGGAGGTCAGATGCAGGTCGACGTCCTCGCGCGGGATGGACAGCACCTCGTGGCGCTTGAAGAAGGTGGCGTGCACCAGCGGGGCCCGGTAGGGGTGCGCGGGCGGCGTCGCCTCGTACAGCGAGCGGAAGAACGGGGAGCGTTCGGCGTGCCAGGCGTTGGTCTCCGCCATGGCCGCGGCGAACAGCTCGTCCACGGCGGGCCCGCAGGCGTACGGGTCGGTCAGGTCGCACAGCTCCTGCACATGCGGCAGGAGCGCGGGGTCGGGGACGCCGACCGGGGCGAGATGGGGGTTCATGAGGCAACCTCTGGGGTGGGCAGGTAGGTCGACGTCCAGGCCGACACATAGCAGTCCAGATAGGGCTGGAGGGGCGGCTCGACGACGACGCCGCGGAAGTCGATCTGCTCGGTGGTGCGCGAGAGCACCACGTAGTCGTGGAAGCCGTCGCCGTCCGCGCGCATCGCCGGGTAGAGCGCGCCCGCGACGAAGCCCTGCGCGAGGAACGCGGAGAGCGCCTGGTGGTGCGCGAGCGGCACCAGCGCCTCCACATAGCCCGCCCCGGCCCGGGTCAGGGCCCTGGTCACGGGTTCGAGGTGGGCGGCAGCGGCGGCGGGGCCGGGGTGGGCGGTCAGGAGCGAGCAGTAGCCGCCGGTGCGGTTGAGGTACGCGTAGACCTCGAACCGGCCGTCCTCGGGGGTGAGCAGCACATTGGGCGTGTGCAGCGGGTAGAACCACCCGGCGGTGTCGGGGAAGCGCTCGTGGAAGCGGCGGCGCACGAAGGCGGGGGCCTCGATCATCTCCAGGCGTTCGGTGTCCCCGCGCTCCGGCGCCGGGAGCGGGCCGGTGGCGCGGACGTCGCCGTAACTGACGCCGAGACAGCCCTCCACGGCGTTCAGGAGCGGGAGCAGCGCGGCGGGCACCTCGGTGACCGGTACGCGGCGCTCCAGGACCCCGGCCGAGTGACGCGCGTAGAGCGCGAGGCTCTCACGGCTGCTGAGATCGACCGCGTTGGGCAGGACGCCCAGGGGGCGGAACCCGTTGCGGGCGACGACGCGCTGGGGTCCGGCGCTGACGGTGCGGACGGTGGCGTACACGGAGTCCAGGCGCCCGCTGTCGAGCATGCGGGCGCAGAGCGCCTCGGTCAGCAGGGCGGCCAGGCCGCCGGCGCGGTGCTCGGGGTGGACGGCCAGGCCTTCGAGGCGGCCGATCCTGCTGCCCGGCTCGCCGTGGATGGCGGCCGACGCGGCGAGCGCGCCGGTCTGTGGGCAACGGGCCACCAGCCACAGGGAGTCGGGGTCCTGGATGAGGCGGGCCATCTCGGCGGGGTCGGTGCCGAGCCCGGCCGGGTAGTGGGGCCCGTAGACGGCGTAGTAGAGCTGGCGCAGTTCGGCGATGTCGGCGCCGGTGGCCGGGGTGACGAGGGCGTTCACCGCTCGCTCCCGACGGTCTCGGGGGTCCGGGCGGTGGGTTCGCTCGGACTCGTGCTGTCCGCGGGTGAGTCGGGGGACCCGAGCAGGGCCAGGGCCACCGCGGCGGGCAGCAGTCCGGCCGCCTGGACCAGGCACAGGGTCCGCGCGGACAGCTGGTCCCCGGCCAGGCCGAACAGCAGCGAGGCCACCGGGAAGGACGCGCCGAGGACCGCCTGCATCACCGCGAAGAAGCCGGGCTTGTCGGCCGCGGGCACCAGCCGCTGGAACAGGGCCACGAAGCGGACCCCGATGACGCCGACGCACCAGCCGGCCACGACCAGGCTCCCCGCGAAGACCGGCCGCCCGGGGAACAGGCCCGGCAGGGCGAGGGCGCCCGCCATCAGCGCCAGACAGCAGGCGCCGGTCACGGTGGGCCGGCCCGGCACCCGGGCGCCGGTGAACGAGCCGAGCAGCGTGCCGCACCCCAGGGACGCCTCCAGGAGGGCCACGGTGGAGCCGCCGCCGTCGAGGACCGTGCGGGTGTAGAGGGGGATGACGACGAACACGGCCGTGGTGAAGAGGTTGGCGGCGGTGAAGCACACCAGGATGCGGCGTACGTACGGCAGTCCGCCGAGGATCGCGCGGAGCGTGCGCCGCCCGGGTGCGGTGTGCTCGGTGTTCTCGGTGTGCTCGCCGTCGGCGCCGGGTGCGGTACGGAAGCGGACGCCCGTGATGAGCAGCGCGGCGGCGAGGTAGGCGGCCCCGCAGCCCGCCCCGAGCCCGGCCAAGCCCGCGCGGTCGACGGTCACGGCGCCGAGCAGCGCCCCGCCGAGCCCGGCCAGGGACTGGGTGGACAGCTCGAAACCGGTCGCGGTCTCGATGTCCTCGTCGTCGACGAGTTCGGGCACCGAGGTGGTCAGACAGGGGTCGAAGAAGGCCTGGCAGGTGGCGAGTGCCAGGGTCGCGGCATAGACGGCGGGCAGCGGAAGTCCGCTCGTCCACGCCCACCCGGCGAGCGCGAGGGCGACGGCTCCGGCCACCGCGGCGGCCGTGCGCAGCACCGAGCGGTGGGCGCTGCGGGCGACGACACGGGCCACCACCGGGGCGAGCGCCACGGCGGGCAGGGTGCTGACGGCCATGAACAGGCCGGAGGCGAGGCCGCGTCCGCCCTCGACCGCGTAGGCCACCAGCCACCAGGAGACGCCGACCTGGAA
Source organism: Streptomyces sp. NPDC005878 (assembly GCF_040629815.1). Lineage (NCBI taxonomy): Bacteria > Bacillati > Actinomycetota > Actinomycetes > Kitasatosporales > Streptomycetaceae > Streptomyces > Streptomyces sp. NPDC005878. The sequence continues at coordinate 122,038 of NZ_JBEXWK010000018.1, read as the reverse complement.
CATACGGACGGCCGCCTGGGTCAGGACCTGGCTCAGCCATACGGCGCCGAAGGCGCGGTTGCGCAGGACCAGCGGGGCGCGGCGGCCCCCGTCCACGAGCGGGGCGCTCATATCGTGGGCCTCTCGTCCAGGACACGGACGAGCTTGCCCGTACGCGGGTTGACGGCGAGGTCGCGGTGGCGCGCCCACTCGACCGAGAGCGGGTGCACGAAGCCGGCGGTCACGCTGTCCGGGTACAGCGGCCGGGCGCTCTCCAGCTCGGTGACGACGGCCTTGGCGAGGACGTCGAGCACGGCCGGGTCGTCGTCGCCCGGGGCGGTGGCGAGCCGCAGCACCAGGCCGTCGCGTCCCTCCCAGCGGCGTACGACCAGCTGCATACCGGCGATACGGCCCTCGATGTCGGCCTGGGCGACGGCGTCCTGCGCGTCCTGCGCGTACAGGGACACGGGCCCCACCCGCACGCCTTCCTCGGCGCGGCCGAGGATGCGGAAGTGGCCGCGCTCGGTGTCGGTCCACTCGGCGCGGTCGCCCGCGGGGTAGCGGATGACGGGCATGAGGCGGCGGAACAGGCTGGTCACCACGGCGCGGCCGGGGCGGCCCGGCTCGGTGATGGGCTCGCCGGTGGTGTCGTCGAGGATCTCGACGACCGAGTGCGGCGTGAAGGCGCGGTGCACCCGGGGGTCGGGGCCGGGCACGGGGCGGCCGAGCAGTCCCGCGTCGACACTCGCGTAACCCACCGAGCGGATCGCCGCGTTGGGAAAGGCGGCGGCCAGCAGCCGCCGTTGGTCGGCGAAGAGGGCCTCGCCGCCGAAGAGGACCAGCTCGACCGCGTCCAGGCGCAGCTCCGCCGCGAGAACGTGCTCGGCGAGGCGGCACAGCGTGGTCGTGGTGCCCGTGAGGACCTGCGCGGCGAATTCCCGCAGGGTCGCCACCGTCGACTCCAGCGGCGCGGCGCCGCCGATGGGCAGCCGTACGTTGTCCACGGGGGCGTGGGCGAGCGAGTCGAGGAGGAACAGGAAGCTGGCGTAGAGCTCGCCCGCGTAGAAGAGGTCCGCGACGCGGTGCCCGGGGCGCAGACCGGTGTCCACCAGGCCCTGGCCGAAGACGGTGACGAAGGTGCGCCACTCGTCGCGGGTGTAGACCGAGAACTTGGGGGCCCCGGTGGTGCCGCCGGTCTTGTAGACGGTCGCCTCGCTGAGCGGTCCGGTCAGGACGCGGTTGCCGTCGAGGGTGTTGGCCGCCCAGAACGCCTCCTGGTCCACGACCGGCAGGTCGGTGAGGCGGCTGGCGTCCGGTGGCAGGGACGCGTAAAGCTCCTGGTAGAAGGGCGAGTTGTGACGGGCGAACCGGATGAGGTCCGAAAGCTGCTGGGCGGACATGCGGCCTTTGCCTAGGTGAACGGAGTCGGGCGGGAATCACCGCGGCAGGGCGCGATGAGGTGCTCGCCGCCTGCGGGATCGGTCGACGTCCAGGGGTTTTCCCCGTGCCCCCGGCGCCTTGAGGCGCGTCGAGAACTGACGCGCGGTCACGATGATGGAACATCCGCGCGCGAATCGCAAAGTTGGCCGCACATCCACCGGTATTCCTGGCCGAAAACAATGATTCCTACGGGGAAAACCGGTTGATCATGCAACGATCGAAGGCGTTCGGCCGGAACCAGGAGACTCTTCCAAGGTTGGCGCCGTGCACGCCGTGGCCGTCCTCGCCGTCGACGGAGTCGTCCCCTTCGACCTGTCCACGCCCCCGTTTCCCGGGCCCGGGCGGTGGGTGCCCGGCGTCCGGACGCGCCGCGGCCGCCCGCCGGGGAGAGTCGGCGAGCGGCCGCGGTGTCACTTACCGGCGAGCGGTCAGCACTGGCGCAGACCGGGGGCCGGGTCCTGGCCCGTGTTCACGTCCACCGCGGGCACATTGCCCCAGGCGCCGTTGTCGAGCTGCGTCCAGTACCAGATGTCGTTCTGGCCCGGGTGCGGGTCGCCGTGGCCCCAGCACTGGAACCAGCTGAAGGTCCCGTTCAGCTGCCCGCGGGTGGCCGAGCGGTACGAACGGTCCGCATAGCCCTTCGCACCCGCCTTGTTGCCGCAGTACAGCCGTCCGTCCGAGCGCACCCCGCACTCGGCGGCCGGCTTGGCGGCCTTGGCGGGTGCGGCGGCCACGGCCGGGACGGCGGCGGTGAGGCCGGTCGCGAGGACGGTGGCGGACGCCATCAGGGCGAGCTTGTCGCGTACGTTCATGGTGTGCGTGCTCCTTGTTCGCGTCGTGAGTGCTGCGCGTGTCCCGGGCCGCGTGGAGCGACGCTCGTGCGAGGTGGGGGTGGCGTCCGCCGCGGCCTGGACGGGTTCGAGCCTGGCCGTCGCCGGGAGCCCCTGTCGAGGAGCCGGCCGTCGCCCGCGCCGACGTGAAACGGGAAACACCCCGGGAAACAGCGCCCGTTGCCGGGCCCGCCGTCAGCCGTCCGGCCCGCAGACGCGTTCGTAGGGCAGCCCGGGCAGCAGCCGCGCCCAGTCGCGTGGACCCGGGTCGCCGAGAAGGCGGCAGACCTGGGCCCGGCGCGCCCGTACGTCGGTGGTCCACAGCCGGACCGTGCCGTCGTTGCTGCTGCTCGCCAGGGTCCGCGGCCCGCCTCGCGCGCCGGGCGCGAAGACCACGCCCCATACGGCGCCCGTGTGGCCGCTCAGGGTGGCGACGAGCCGCCCCGGGCCGGGCTGCCACAGCCGTACGGTCCGGTCGCCGCCGCTGCTCGCGAGGACGGTCCCGTCCGGGCTGAAGGCCACCGCGCGCACCGGGCCGCTGTGCCCGGTGAGCGTGCGGAGCGCGGCGCCGCGCCGGGTGTCCCAGAGACGGACGGTGCCGTCGTTGCCGCCGCCGGCCAGGGTGCGGCCGTCGGGTGAGAACGCCACCCCGCGCACCGAGCCGGTGTGGCCGCGCAGGATCCGGCCCGCCGTGTGTCCCACCGGGTCCCACAGCCGGACCGTCAGGTCGTCGCTGCCGGTGGCGAGGGCGCGCCCGTCGGGGGCGAAGGCGACCGCGTTGACGAAGTCCGTGTGGCCGCGCAGGACCGCCAGGGGCGCGCCGTCGGCGGCGCGCCACAGCCGTACCGTACGGTCGGCGCTCCCGGACGCCAGGGTGCGGCCGTCCGGGGCGAAGGCGACGGCGAAGACCGAACCGGCGTGGCCGGTCAGCGTGGTGAGGAGCCGGCGGCGGGCCACGTCCCAGAGCCGGACCGTGCGGTCGGCGCCCGCCGAGGCCAGCAGTCTGCCGTCGGGCGAGAAGGCGACGGCGAACACCGATCCGTCGTGCCCGGTGAGCGGCGGGAGCGGGCGGCGCCGGGCCACCTCCCACAGCCGTACCGTGTGATCGGCCGCCGCCGCGGCCAGCAGCCGTCCGTCCGGGGAGAAGGCCGACTGCCACGCCTCGGTGAACGGCCGGGCGGTCAGCGCCGGTCCGGCCGGGTCCCACACCACCACCGACTGGTCGAACCCGCCGCTCGCCAGGCGCCCGTCGGGGCCCGCCGCGAGGGACAGCACATAGTCGGTGTGGCCCGAGAGCACCGCCGCCACCCGGCGGTTCACCGGGTCCCACAGCCGGACCGTGCCGTCTCCGCCCGCGCTGGCGAGGGTGTCCCCCGCGCGGCTGAAGACCACCGCGTTCACGTCGTCGCCGTGCCCGGTGAGCACCGCGCGCGCCGTGCCGTCCTCCGGGTCCCACAGCCGTACGGTGCGGTCGGCGCCGCCGGACGCCAGGGTGCGGCCGTCCGGCGCGAAGGCCAGTCCCAGCACCTGGTCGGTGTGGCCGGTGAGGACCGCGCGGGCCAGGCCGTCGGCGGTGTCCCACAGCCGGACCGTACGGTCGGCGCCCGCCGAGGCGACCGTCCGTCCGTCCGGGGCGCAGGCGACCGCCATCACCGCGTCGCCGTGCCCGGTGAGCACCGCGCGGGCCGTGCCGTCGGCGGTGTTCCACAGCCGTACCGTGCGGTCGGCGCCGCCGGAGACGAGCGTGCGTCCGTCCGGCGCGAACGCGATGGCGCGCACGGCTCCGCGATGGCCGGTCAGCATCGCGGTCATCCGGCGCGCGGGCACGTCCCACAGACGGACCGAGCCGTCCGTACCCGCCGTCGCCAGCCGGTGGCCGCCGGGCGCGAAGGCCACGGCGGTGACCGGGCCGTCGTGCCCCGTGAGCGTGGCCGTCTCCCGGTGGCGGGCGGTGTCCCAGATCCGTACGGTGCCGTCCGCCCCGCCGGAGGCGAGCAGGCGCCCGTCCGGGCTGAACGCGACGCCGTTCACGGCTCCTTGATGGCCGGTCAGGCGTCCGTCGAAGTACTGGGCCTGGGTGCTGAGCAGGGCGCCGCGCGACTCGGGGGTGGAGGCCGTCCGGTAGGCCGCGGCGGCCAGCAGCATGGACGCCTCGGGGCGCCCCTCGGCCAGCGCCTCGGACCGTACCGCCATCGCCTGCGACTGGGCGGTGCGCCGCTCCCGGTACGCGTCGGAACGCTGGCCGAAGGCCACCGCGCCCGCCGCCACGGCGACGGCGAGCAGGGCCGCGAGCGCGCCGAGCAGGGTGCGGCGGACCCGGACGTGGCGGCGGGCCGCCCGCCGGCCGCGCTCCTCCTCGGCGAGGCAGGCCGCCACGAACGCGGCCTCCCGCTCCCCCAGCGGGTCCCCGCCCCCGGGCCGGCGGTCCCAGTCGCGGACCGCGTCGAGCCGGGCGCCCCGGTACAGCAGGCCGGGGTCGCGGCCGGCGCGCGCCCACTCCACGGCGGTGTCCGCGAGCTGCTGGCGCTGGACGAGGGCGGCGCGGTCGCTCTCGATCCAGCCGCGCAGCCGGGGCCAGGCGTGCAGCAGCGCCTCGTGGGTGATCTCCACGCTCTGGGCGCCCGCGGTGACCAGGCGCGCCCGGACGAACGCGTCGAGGGCGCGCGCGGCGGCCTCCGGGTCCGCCGACTGGCCGGGGATCAGGGCGCGTTCGAGGGGGCGGCGGGTCTGGGCGGCGGCGCCTTCGCCGACCTGCACCAAGCGGACGAGCAGCTGGTGCGCCATCCGCTGCTCCGCCGGATCGAGGCGGCTGAACACGGATTCGGCGGTGCGGGCCACGGCCCCGTGGATCCCGCCGGTCGTCTCGTACCCCGCGACCGTCAGCACCCGGCCCGAGCGCTGCTGCCAGGTCGCCAGCAGGGCGTGGCCGAGGAGCGGCAGCGAGCCCGGCGAGGCGGCCGGGCCGGAGCGCAGGTCGCGCAGCAGCAGCTCGGCCAGGCCCGCCTCCAGGGTGAGGCCGGCCCGTTCGGTGGGGCCCGTGACGGCGGCGCGCAGCTCGGCGTCGGACATGGGGGCGAGGGCGAACAGGCCGTGGGTGAACGCCTCGGCGAGTTCGGGGTGGTCGAGGCAGGGCCCGAAGAAGTCGGCGCGCACGCCCAGGACGACGGCCGCCTCGGCCGTGGGCGCCCCGGTGTCCGAGGCCAGGGTGTGCAGGACGGTGACGAAGGCGCGGCGTTCGTCCTCGTCGGCGCAGAGGGTGAAGAGCTCCTCGAACTGGTCGACCACGAGCACCAGTCCGGGCCGGCCGTCGGCGTCGCGGGCCGCGTCCAGCAGAGCCCGCGGCCGTGCGGTCAGCGCCTCGGGGGTGAGGCCGTCGCCCGCGCGGCCCAGCCGGTCCGCGGCGCAGCGCACCAGTTCCTTGAGCGGGTGCGCGGTCGGGGTGCACACCACGGCGGGCCAGGCGGCGGACCCGGCGACCGGGAGGGCGCCGCGCCGCAGCGCGGGCAGCAGTCCGGCCTGGAGCAGCGAGGACTTGCCCGCGCCCGAGGGCGCGACCACGGCGAGAGGGCCGTGGCCGACGCGCTCGGCGAGGCGCCCCACCAGCTCGGCCGTGGCGGCGTCCCGGCCGAAGAACCACTCGGCGTCCTGCGGCCCGTAGGCGGCGAGCCCCCGGAAGGGGCAAGGCGCCCACTCCGGGTCGCACCCGCCTTCGCCCGAGCGGGCCGCGGGGACGCCGGAGGTGGCGGACGGCCCGGCGGGGGTCTTCGGAGCGGGCGGCGGGTCCGGGACGAGCCGGGTGAGGACCCCGCCCGCGTCGAGCACGGCGTCGCAGCGCCGGGCGACGTCGGGGGTCGGGGGCTTTCCCCCGTTCTCGATCTTGCTGAGGTAGCCCTTGCTGTAGTGGACCGAGCGGGCGAGCTCGGTGAGGGACATCCCGCGCAGGCTCCTGAGCCGCCGCAGCTCGGCGGCGAACTCACCGGCCCTCTCGTCGTTCGTCGGCACGAGCCGTTCCTTTCCGTGACCGACGGGACGTAAGCCTCACGGGAGGCAGGAGCGCCCGGCGGACTCCGGGGCCGCACGGGATGCGGGCCCCCGCGACGGCCTCCGCGACGGCGGCGACACCGGAACCGCGCCGGCCGGATCCCCCGGGCCGCGGCCGCCCCGCTGCGGACCCGTTCAGTCCTGGCCGAGCTCCGCCGTCAGGGCGTCGAGGCCCTCCAGGCGCCCGGCCGACTCGGTGAGCAGCGGGACGGTCGCGACCAGGATCAGCTCGGTCACCGCGATCTCGTGGGTGAGCGGGGCGATGGGGCCCGCCGCGTCGCGCGGGAGCCGCAGCAGCACCTCGGCCTGCGCGGCCAGCGGGGACTCCCAGGCGTCGGTGACCAGTACGAGCCGCACCCCGCGCGCCCGCGCCGCGCGGACGAAGCGGGCGGTGCTGTCGCTGTAGCGGCGGAAGTCGTACGCGACGACCAGGTCGCCGGGGCCGAGGTCGAGCAGGACCCGGGCGCGCTCGGCGGCCCCGTCCGGGACGCGGCGCACGCCCGGGCGCAGACTGGCCAGCTGGCGGACCAGGTAGTCGGCGGCGAGTTCGCTGAGGGGGCCGCCCATCCCCCACACCCCGCGCGCCTGGGCGAGGAGGGCGGCGATCCGGGCGAGCAGGGGCTCGCCGGCCGCGGCGACCGTGGCGTCGAGACCGGCCCGCAGCTGCTCGGCCGCGCGGCGCGGGCCGTCCGGCGCGGTGGCCACGAACTCGCGCAGCCGGGAGCGGTCGTGCTCACGGCCCTCGGCGCGCACCGCGGCCTGGAACTCGGCGAAGCCGGACCAGCCGAGCCGGGCGAAGAGCCGGGAGGCGGTCGGCGGGCTGACCTTCGCCCGGTCCGCCAGGGAGCGCAGCGAGCCCAGGGCCGCGAACGGATAGTCGTCGAGCAGGACGCGCACGATGGCCTGCTCCCCGCGCGGCAGCTCCGGATAGACCGCCCCGAGCCGGGCCGCCACTTCGTCGTCGTCCGCCATGCCACTCCCCCGCCGCCGTCGCCGATGAAGAAACGATTGTTACGCAACCACTGATTCTCTCGGGTTAGAGTAACGTTCGTGACTATAGACGAGCGCCCCTCCGCAAGCACCTCCGTACGGATCCGCCCCTGGCGCGGTCTCATCGCCGGCTACCGCGCCTGGCTCCCCGTCACGGACACCACACCGGTGGTCTCGCTCCACGAGGGCAACACGCCGCTCGTCCCGGCCACCCATCTGTCGGCGCTGACCGGCTGCGACGTGTGGCTGAAGGTGGAGGGCGCCAACCCCACCGGTTCCTTCAAGGACCGGGGCATGACCGTCGCGGTCAGCAAGGCCGTGGAGGCCGGCGCGCGGACGGTGGTGTGCGCCTCGACCGGCAACACCAGCGCCTCGGCCGCCGCGTACGCGGCCCGCGCCGGCATCGGCGCCGCCGTCCTCGTCCCGCGCGGGCACATCGCGCTCGGCAAGCTCGCCCAGGCCGTCCGCTACGGCGCCGAGATCGTCGAGGTGACCGGTTCCTTCGACGACTGTCTGCGCATCGCCCGCGAACTGGCCGAGCACCACCCGGTCGCGCTGGTGAACTCGGTCAACGACCACCGTCTTGCGGGCCAGCAGACCGTCGCCTTCGAGGTCGTGGACGCGCTGGGCGACGCTCCCGACATCCACTGCCTGCCGGTCGGCAACGCGGGGAACATCACCGCCGCCTGGCGGGGGTACGAGGCGTACGCCACCGCGGGACTCGCCACCGGCAGGCCCCGGCTGTGGGGCTTCCAGGCGGCGGGCGCCGCGCCGCTGGTGCACGGCGAAGTGGTGGCCGAGCCGGAGACGGTGGCCACCGCGATCCGCATCGGCAACCCCGCCTCGTGGACCGGCGCCATCGCCGCACGCGACGGCTCCGGGGGCCTCATCGGCGCCGTCGGCGACGAGCAGATCCTCGACGCGTACCGCCTCGTCGCCCGCCACGAGGGCGTCTTCGTCGAGCCCGCCTCGGCGGCCGGCATCGCGGGGCTCCTCGCCGAGCACCGGGCGGGCCGCCTCGACGCCGGGCAGCGCGTGGTGGTCACCGTCACCGGCAACGGCCTCAAGGACCCGGACGCGTCGATGCGCGGCGGCTACGAGTCCACCACGTCCTCGGCCCGTACGGCGGACGTGGCGCGGGCCCTGCACCTGGAGTCCTGACCCCGGGGGCGTGCCCGGGGGCCCGCGGGCAGAAGGTCGCTCACCCCGTATACCCGTTGATCACCGGGCCGTCCTCGGTGAGGATGGCGGGCATGCGACGTCTCGTGGTCATCGACGCCCCGTCCAACCTCGGCCTGCGTCCACCCGCCCCGGGCACGGTCCCCGGCTGCTACAAACTCGCGGGTGCTATGCGGGAGTTCGGCATCGTGCGGCGGCTCGGCGCGTACGAGGGCGGTGTGGTGGTCCCGCCGCGCTACGACCGGGGCGAATGGCAGGAGGGCGACGGCGTCTTCAACGCCGCCGCCATCGCCTCGTACACGCGCAAGCTCGCCGACCGCGTCGAACACCACGTCCGGGCCGGCGACTTCCCCGTGGTGCTCGGCGGCGACTGCTCGATCCAGCTGGGCGCCTCACTGGCGCTGCGCCGCACCGGCCGCTACGGGCTGGTGGTCGTCGACGGCTCCGCGGACTTCCGCCACCCCGGCAACTCCGACCGGATCGGCGCGGCCGGCGGCGAGGAACTGGCCCTGGGCACCGGGCGCGGCCAAACCGACCTGACCGACCTGGAAGGGCTGCGCCCGTACGTACGCGACGAGGACGTCCGGATCCTGGGTCTGCGGGACGGTGACGAGGACCTCGCGGAGTTCGCCGGACTGAGGATCCCGACGGCGACGGTCGGGGAGATCAGGCAGTGGGGCCCGGCGGAGATCGGCGCCTCGGTGCGCCGGTCCCTGGAGACGGACGTCCTCGACGGGTTCTGGGTGCATCTGGACGCCGACGTCCTCGACCCGGAGGTGATGCCCGCCGTCGACAGCCCCGACCCCGGCGGGCTGATGCCCGGCGAGCTCACGCCACTCCTCGGCGCGCTGGTCGGCTCGGAGCGGTGTGTGGGCTTCAACCTCACGATCTACGACCCCGATCTCGACCCGGACGGCACGGCGGGCCGCCTCCTCGCGGACCTGGTGGTCGGTGCCCTCGGGCCCCGCCCCTGAGCTGCGCGCGGACGCGGCAGGCCGTCGGCGCGCCGTCCACCGGGCCTGCCGGCGCCGGCCGCCCGGTCCGGCGTCCCGCCCGGATCCGCCACACCGACGAGTGAACGGGCGCCCCGGGAACTCCTCGGGCCCGCCCCGTAGACTCGGCGGATGGCGAAGTACTTCGACGTGCACCCCGACAATCCGCAGCGGCGCACCATCAGCAGCATCACCGACAGCATCCGCTCCGGCGCGCTCGTGGCGTACCCGACGGACTCCTGCTACGCCCTGGGATGCCAGCTCGGCAACCGGGACGGCATCGACCGGATCCGGTCGATCCGCCGGCTCGACGACCGGCACCACTTCACCCTGGTGTGCGAGACGTTCGCGCAGCTCGGCCAGTTCGTGCAGATCGACAACGACGTGTTCCGGGCCATCAAGTCGGCGACGCCGGGCAGTTACACCTTCATCCTGCCCGCGACCCGGGAGGTGCCACGTCAGCTGCTGCACCCCAAGAAGAAGACCGTCGGGGTGCGCATCCCGGACCACACCGTCACCCAGGCGCTCCTCGCCGACCTGGGCGAACCGCTGCTCTCCAGCACCCTGCTCCTGCCCGACGAGGATGAGCCGATGACCCAGGGCTGGGAGATCAAGGAGGCGCTCGACCACGTGGTGGACGCCGTGATCGACTCCGGCGAGTGCGGCACCGAGCCGACCACCGTCATCGACTTCTCCGGCGGCGAGGCCGAGATCGTCCGCCGCGGGGCGGGCGACACCTCGCGCTTCGAGTAGCCCGGATCAGTCCAGGTCGAAGTGGTACTGGCCGGCCTTGAAGTCCGCGAAGAGGGTGTACTCCACACCGCCGTGCGCGTCGTCGTCCTTCTCGACGGGCTCCAGGTCGACCAGCGCGTACTCGCTGTACCCGTCGAAGTCGCCCGGCCCGTCCGCGACACCGACGTGGATGGGGGTGTCGTCCGGCAGCCCCTGGAGGGCCTCGCGCAGACGCGCCGCGGTCCACACCCGGGGGTTGTGCTCAAAGGTGTCAGTCATGGAGCGAGGCTAGCGGCGCGGGTGGGCCGGGCCGTGTCACCGCGCCGGAAACGGGCGCGAAGCGCACGTTGACACAGGCGAGCCGCGCCCCCGCGGTCCCCGCCTGGCCCGGGCCGGTGGCCGTGGCCTTCTCGTGGATGACCAGCGAGTTCGCCTCGCCCGGCCGGATACGCCAGGGGACCTGCGCCGTGGACTTCCCGTCACCCCGGGCGTCGGTGGTCAGGTCGAGCCACACCTCGTTGCGGGGGTTGGCGTACGCGGGGTCGGTGGAGGGCTGAACGGGGTCGGGCTGGTTCTGGTAGTGGGGGCCCGAGTCGTCGGGGTTGGCGCCGCACGGCAACCGGTGCACATGGGCGCCGTAGGTGTGGTTGGGCAGGACGCCCCTGAGGCTCAGTTCGAAGCGGCTCATGGTGTCGTCCGCGGACTCACCGACGGCGACCAGGGAGCCCACCGGCACCCACGTGGGAACGTACGTCACCGCCCGGCCGGCCGGGGAGCCGGTGGCCGCCGCGAAACCGGTGGCCACCGCCACCGCCACGTTGTCGGCGGCCGCGGGCTGCGCGGCGACGGAGAGGGTGAGCGCGGCGGCGGCCGAGGCGGCGCCGAGGGTCTGCCGGAGGTGCATGGGAGGGGTCCGTTCAGTCGGTGGGGGTGGAGTCGGGGGACGCGCTCGGGGTGCCGCCCACCACGGTCCGGGCGGGGCTCGCGGGACGCCGGGTCGTGGTCGCCGCCGCCGGGACGAACCGGGCCGTCACATAGTGGTCGCCGTCCATGGTGACCGTGAGCTCGGCCGCCGCGGTGGTGGGCTGGATCCCGCCGTCCACGGTCCAGTGGTCGAGGCGGTAGCCCGCCTTGGGTGCGGCGGCCACGGTGACCTGGTCGCCCTTGTCGAACAGACCGGTCGCGGCCACCGTGACGGTGCCGTGGGCGGGGTCGTCCGGAGCGGCGGTGAGCGCGTACCGGGCGGCCGGGGCCTTGGGGGCGGGCGGGGTGCGGTAGTTGGCGAGGACCGGGCCGGTGAGGTTCATGACGCGCACGCAGTCGGCGGGCCGTGGCTGCCCCAGCGGCACACCCCGGGGCGTGTTCCCGTACGTCTGGCGGGGGTTGGAGAACCACAGCTTCGTCTCGCACCTGGCCGCGTCCGCGCACGACAGGGTGTATCCCATGATGTCCGTCCAGCTGCGGTCGGCGGGCAGGTGGCCGTGGTTGTCGGGGTAGTACGGGTTGAGGTTGACGGGCCGGTAGCGGGGGTCGGAGCGGTCGACCGGGTCGGTGACGTAGTCGTGGTTGAGGCCGAAGTTGTGCCCGACCTCGTGGGCGAGGTGGTAGGTGCCGAGGGTGTCGGCCTGCTGGGCGCCGAAGGCCTCGCCCGCGCTGCCGGCCGCGCCACCGGAACCGGTCCGGGGCAGCGCGGGGGTGTTGGCCGTTCCGGCGGTGTAGACGGCGCCGGGCCGGGGGGTGAACTGGGTGAGCACGTGCAGCAGGTCCGCGCCCCTGGCGTCCCGCTGCTTGCGCGCGTCGGTGGCGAACGCGCCCGCGTAGCGCGGGTCCCCGGGGTCCGACAGGGCATAGGTGATGCCCTCGGCGTCGCTGTCGTCGCCCGGCCACTCCTTGGTGGTGAAGGTGCCCAGCAGGTTGAGCCGGGCGGTGACGGTGCTCTCGGAGTAGGCGGCGTTGGCGCCCGCGACCGCGGCCTTCACCTTCAGGTCGAGGGCCTGTGCCCCGCCCTCGGTGCTGCTGACGGTGTGCGGGGTGTAGCCGATGAGCAGGTCGATGACGGGGGCGGTGACGGCGGCCCGCGCGTCACGCCCCGGCCGCCGGGCCGGGGGCGGCAGGTGCGCGGGCCGGGTGTCGCGCGGTGCCTGGACCCGTACGACGTCGTCGTGCGGGGGCGCCGTCCCCGCGTAGGTCAGCTCGCGCACGGTGGAGGTGCCCGCCCGGTCGGCGTCGATCACGTACCGCCTGCTGCCCAGATGCACCTCCCCGGCCACCCTCGGCGGGCCCTGGCCGCACGCCCCATCGACGGCGAGGGTCACGGGCCGGTCGGGGTGGTCCGTGAGGTGGCCGGTCCACAGCACGGTCCCCTGCGGGTCGCGCGAGATGCGCGAGGCCACCGCCTCGATCCCCGCCTCCTCGAAGAACCGGAAGGTGCGGCGGTCGGGCGCGGAGCCCCGCCGGGTGCCGCAGAGGGAGCGGAAGGCCCCATCGGCCCACTCCACCCGGCTCGTCCGGACCGTCCCGGGCGCGGGGCCCTCGGCGGCGGCCGTCACGGCGGGCAGGGCCGGCGCGAGGACGGCGGCCGCGAGCGCGCCGCGGAGCAGACGTCGGGGAGAGGGCACGGGTTCTCCTGGGCAGGGGTCGACGGGCTACAGCCCCAGGCTCGCGCCCGCCCGGCGCCGTGGCGCGCCGACCGCCGCTGGACGGGTGGCGCCGGCTCCGCCGGGAACGTCCGGAGCCGCCGTCCGGGTGACGGCCGCACGGCCGGCCCAGGGGCGTGCCGGTTTCCGTACGTGCTCCCGTACGCTGCCGCACGCCCTCGGCAGGGGTGTCCGGAAACGGACCCCCGCGGCGAGAATTGCCCCGCCCGGTCCACGAGGGCGGGCACTTGGGGAGAGGGGTGGGCGATGGCCGTTGCCTGTCGCTGAGCTGGGCCGAGGTGACCCCGGAGCAGTACGACGCGGTGCGTGAGGCCGTGGGGTGGGAGGAGCGGGCGCCCGACGGCGCCTGTCTGCACGTGGCGTGGTTCGACGCGGGTGCCCTGTGCGTCACCGATGTCTGGGAGTCGCAGGAGGACTTCGAACGGTTCTTCGGCGAACGGCTCGCGCCCGCCGTCGAGAAGGCCGGCATCACCGGTCAGCCGGACACCCAACTGCTGCCGCTGCACCGCCGGTTCGTGGCTCCGGGGGTCGGCGGCGCCGCCTGAGCGGCGCTACGCTGTGCGACGAGCGACGTGGTGACGTCCAGGAGGGGACCCGGGGGGCGCCTTGGAGCCGTTGGAGTCCGACGACCCGGCCGCCGTGGGGCCGTACCGGCTGGTCGCCCGGCTGGGCAGCGGCGGCATGGGCCGGGTCTACCTCGGGTACTCCCCCGCGGGCCGGAAGGTCGCGGTCAAGGTCATCCGGCCGGAGTACGTCCAGGAACCGGCCTTCCGGCAGCGGTTCGCCCGCGAGGTCATCGCCTCCCGTGCCGTGAGCGGCTTCTTCACGGCCGGGGTGGTCGACGCCGACCCCGAGGGGCCCCGGCCGTGGCTGGCCACGGCTTATATCCCGGGCCCCTCGCTCCAGCGGGCGGTGCAGAAGAGCGGGCCGTTCCCCGAGCGCTCGGTCCGGGCGCTCGGGGCGGCGCTGGTGGAGGCGCTCACCGCGATCCACGGCGCCTCCCTCATCCACCGCGACCTCAAACCCGCCAACGTCCTCCTCGCCCAGGACGGCCCGCGCGTCATCGACTTCGGGATCTCCCGGCTCTGCGAGCACAGCGGCCTCACCCTGACCGGCACCACGATCGGCTCGCCGGGCTATATGTCGCCCGAGCAGATCCAGGGGCTGCGGGTCGAGCCGTCGACCGACGTGTTCTCGCTGGGCTCGGTGCTGGCGTACGCGGCGACGGGCACCAGCCCGTTCGGGGAGGCGTCGGTGCCCGCGCTGCTGTACCGGGTGGTGAACGAGGAGCCCGATCTCCAGGCGGTGCCCCCAAAGTTGCGCGAGCTGGTCGGCCGGTGCCTGGCGAAGAAGGCCGCCGACCGCCCGGAGCTGCCCGCGCTGATGCACGCCCTGACCGGCGGACGCCCGCCGGGAGAGCTGCTCGCGCCGGGTTGGCTGCCCGAGCCCTGGCAGGGCGAGGACACGGCGCCGGCCCTCCCGCCCACCCCCACCTCGGTGTTCGGGCCACCCGTCCCCGCGGTCCCGCCGCCCGGGCCTCCGGTGGATCGTCGGCGGGTGCTGTACTCGGCTGCCGGCGTGCTGGCGGCCGGTGGCGCGGCCGCGGCCGGCTGGGCGCTGTCGCACGGCGGCGCGCCGGGGGCGGGGACGACGCGCTGGCGCTTCGCGACCACCGGCACGGTCCTGTCGTATCCGAGAGTGGCGGGCGACCTGGTCTACGCGGCCAGCAACGACGGCACGCTCTACGCGCTGAACGCGGCGGACGGGCGCCGCGGTTGGGCGTACACCACCGGCGGCGCCATCGGCTCCGCGCCCGCCGTTCTGGGCGGCACCGTCTATCTGGGCGGCGACGACCGCGTCCTGTACGCCTTCGACGCGCGCTCGGGCGCGATCCGCTGGCGGTACAGCACCGGGGGCATCGTCCACACGCCGGTGGTGACCGGTGGTGTGGCCTACGTCGGCAGCGCCGACCACCGCCTCCACGCCGTGGACGTGGCCACCGGCGAGCGCCGCTGGGCCTTCACCGCGGGCAACGACACGCACTCCCCCACCGTGTCGGGCGAGACGGTGTACGTGGGGAGCAGCGACACCCGTCTGTACGCGGTGGACGCGGCCACCGGCGAGAAGCGGTGGGCGTTCCCCACGCGCGGCGCCGTCTCCGGCGTCCCGGTCGTCGCGGGCGGCCTGGTTTACTTCGGCAGCACCGACGGCGGCCTGTACGCGGTCGGCGCGGACAGCGGACAGCAGGTCTGGCGCTTCCCGGGCGCGTCGGTCGGCGCCGGGCCCGCGGTCGCGCGGGACCTGGTGTACGTGGGAGGCGGCAAGCGTTTGTCCGCACTGGAGGCCACCACGGGCAGGGCCCGCTGGACGTTTGCGGCGGCGGGTGACGTGCACGCCCCGGCGGTGGCCGGCGGCGCGGTGTACGTGGGCAGCGACGACAGCAGGCTCTACGCGCTGGACGCGGCCACGGGCCGCCCGCTCTGGAGCCATCTCGCCCCCGCCCCGGTGCACGCCCCCACCGCCACCGAGGACACGGTGTACTTCGGCTGTGCCGACAGCGCGCTGTACGCCGTGCGCCTCTGACGCGCGCCCCACCACCCGGCCACGCCGAGGGGCGGGAACCGGACACCGGGTGACGACTGTCCTACTCACCGCAAGTAACGGCCTGTTCACACCGCCGCGATGGTGTCGGTCAGCAAGGGGGGACATGTCAGGATACGCATCCCGGCCGGCCGCGCGGGCCGAGAAGAGGGCCCGCCGCAACGCGCGGGCCGTCATGGAGTACCGGCGCGCGGCCCGGGGCTGCGGCCCGCTGGCGAACCCGCGCGGGGTGGTGGCGTACCTCTCCGTCCTGCGCACCGGTGACCGGATCTCGCTCACGGCGCTGGTCGCCGCGACCGCGCTCGCCGACCTCGCCTTCATCGGCTGGCTGCTCCTGCCCGAGCATGTGCCGGGGCCCGGGGTGACGGGGCTCGGCGGCTGCGGGCTGTGTCTGGCCCGGATCGGGTTCTGCCTGGTCATCGCGGTCGAGGCGATCAAGGTCGTGCAGGCGGTGGCGATCTGGGTGTTCGCGTTCCGGGCCCGCGACCCCATCCCCATGACCCCGCCCGCCAGGCTGCGGGTCGCCCTGCTGACGACGATCGTGCCCGCCAAGGAGCCGCTCGCCGTCGTGCAGCGCACCTTGCGCGCGATGCTGGAGGTGGAGCGCTGGGAGTGCGCGGTGGACGTGTGGATCCTGGACGAGGGCGACGACCCGGCGGTCCGGCAGATGGCCGCGTGGCTGGGCGTCCACCACTTCAGCCGCAGGAACCGCCCCGAGTACAACCGGCCCTCGGGCCCGTTCCGCGCCCGCACCAAGTCCGGGAACCACAACGCGTGGCGCGCCGAGCACGAGGACCGGTACGACGTGGTGGCGCAGATGGACCCGGACCACGTTCCGCTGCCGTGCTTCCTTGAGCGGACCCTGGGCTACTTCCACGACCCCGACACCGCGTTCGTCGTCGCCCCCCAGGTCTACGGCAACGCGTACGACAACTGGGTCGCCCACGGCGCCTCCGTGCAGCAGTACCTCTTCAGCAGCATCGTCGAGCGCGGCGGGAACGGTCTGGACGCCCCGTTGCTGATCGGCACCAACCACCTCTACCGGGTGGCGGCCTGGCGGCAGATCGGCGGGTACCAGGACTCGATCATCGAGGACCATCTGACGAGCATGCGCGTCCACGGCACGCTCAACCCCGCCACCGGCAACGGCTGGAGGGGCGTCTACACCCCGGACGTGGTGGCCGTGGGCGAGGGCCCCACGACCTGGACCGACTACTTCAACCAGCAGAAGCGCTGGGCGTACGGCATCTGGGAGATCAAGCTCAACCCCCGCCTCCGGAACGGCATCCGTCTCCGGCCCCGCCAGCGCCTGCTGTACGACCTGGTGCAGTTCTACTACCCGAGCATCGCCGTGAACCTGGCGCTCGGCACCCTCGCCACGGCGTTGTACATGCTGCTCGGGGTGGAGTCGATCCACCTGCCGGGCCTGCCCTGGTTCCTGCTCTGGTCGGCGGGCATGGCCGGGTCGTTCGGGCTGTGGCTGTGGCTGCGCCGGTTCCACCTCGCCGAGCACGAGCGGCGCGAGATCGGCACGGCGGGAATCCTGCTGACCCTGTTCGCCGGGCCCGTGTACATCGCCGCCGCGGTCAACGCCCTGCTGCGCCGCCCCCTCGCGTACGTCGTCACCGCCAAGGGCGAGCTGCGCAGCTCGGAGTCGCCGCGCACGTTCCGGCTGCATCTGCTGTGGGCGCTGCTGGCCGGGGGGCTGCTGGTGGTCAGTTTCGTCCACCACCACGACTACACGGGCATGCGGGTGTGGACGCTGCTGTGTCTGGCGGCGGGTTCGGCGCCACCGCTCCTCGCCCTGGCCGACGGCCTCTCCGCCCGGCTGCGCACGGCGAGGGCCGAGCGGTGAGGGTCACCGCGCCGAGGGTGCTCGTGCTGCTCTGCGCCGTCGTCCTGTGCTGGTACACCTTCCAGGTCGCGCCGGACGTCGCGGACCGGGGCCGGCGCGCCGCGGCGGCCCGCGCCGACGCCGTGCTGCCGCCGACCACCCGGCTGCCCGGCGCCGAGGCGGCCCGCCGCGCCACGACGCCCTTCCCGGCCCCCGGAAAGGCGTTCCTGGGTGTCTTCACCTCCCAGGGCACCCATGACTTCACCGAGGCGGCCGACTTCGCCCGCGGGACCCGGCACCGGCCGCAGGTCTTCGAGTTCTCGGCGGACTGGGCGCACGACCGCTTCGACGCGAAGGCCCTGGACCGGGTGGCCGCGCGGGGCATGATGCCGATGGTCGCCTGGGAGCCGTGGGACCACCGCGAGGAGGCCGAGGAGCCGAAGCTGCGCGGCGAGCAGCCCGCGTACCGCCTGTCGCGGATCGTCGACGGCGACTTCGACGCGTACGTACGCTCCTGGGCGCGCGGGGTCGCCTCGCTCGGCTACCCCGTGGCGATCCGCCTCGCCCACGAGATGAACGGCTACTGGTACCCGTGGTGCGAGCAGTCCAACGACAACGGCCGCGGCGAGTACGTCGAGGCGTGGCGCCACGTCCACCGGATCTTCGACGCGGCGGGCGCGCACAACGCGGTGTGGGTGTGGAGCCCCAACATCAGCTACACCAACTCCACCCCGCTGCGGCGCCTCTACCCGGGGGACGCCTATGTGGACTGGGTGGGGCTGTCCGGGTACTACGGCACCACGGGCAAGGAGAACTACCAGTCCTTCGAGGCCCTGTTCACTCCCTCCCTCAAGGAGCTGCGCCGCTTCACCCGCAAGCCGCTGGTCATCACCGAGGTGGGCGCCACCGACGCGGCCGGGCGCAAGGCCGAGTGGATCACCGGGATGTTCCGCGCGCTGCCCCGCCACCGCGATGTCATCGGTGTCATCTGGTACCAGGCGGTGAAGGAGATCGACTGGCGTGTGGGCACCTCCCCCGCGGCGTCGGCCGCCTTCGCCGCGGGCGCCTCGGCCGCCCGGTACCAGCAGCGGTGGGAGCCGGGCGGCGCGCCCCGGCTGCGCTGAACCGACGATCCCCACCGCGACCACCGGGCGGCGAGACGCTGGGACATACAAGCGAGACGGAAGGCCATTCTGCGGCTCGTTCGATCTTCCTAGGGTTGAGGACATCAAGCAGCAGAACCCGACTCAGGGAGAGTTACCGTGCGCGCAGTCATCCAGAAGTCCGTCGGCGGCCCCGAGGTCCTGGAGATCGTCGAGACCGACCGGCCCGTACCGCGGGCCGGCGAGATACTCGTCGAGGTCCACGCCATGGCGATCAACCCCGTGGACGTGGCCGTCAGGGCCGGTGCCTTCCCGCTGCTCGGCGAGCCCCCGTTCGGGGTGGGCTGGGACGTCTCCGGTGTGGTCGCGGAGGCCGGCCCCGGCGCCGGGTTCGCGGTGGGCGACGAGGTGTACGGGATGCCGCTCTTCCCCCGCACGGCGGGCGGATACGCCGAGTACGTGGCCGTGCCCGCCGGCCACATGGCCCGCAAGCCCGCCTCCCTCGACCACGTGCACGCCGCCGCCGTTCCGCTCGCGGCCCTCACCGCCTGGCAGGGGCTGGTGCGCGAGGCGGGCGTCAAGGCGGGCGACCGGGTGCTGATCCAGCGCGCGGCCGGCGGGGTGGGGCACTTCGCGGTGCAGATCGCGAAGGCGCGCGGCGCCCTGGTGACCGCCCTGGCGAGCGCGGCCCGCCACGACTTCCTGCGCGGCCTCGGGGCCGACGAGGTCATCGACTACCGCACCACCGACTTCACCGAGGCCGTGGAGCCGGTCGACATCCTCCTCGACTCCACGGCGCAGTCCGACCTCTCCGTCGCCGCGGTGCGCCCCGGCGGTGTGCTGATCAGCATCCTGGAACACCACGACACGCAGGTGGCCGCGCGCGTGGAGGCGGCCGGACGGCGCTTCGCGGGCGTGTCGGTCGAGCCGGACCGGGCGGCGCTGGAGGCGATCGCCGAACTCGTGGACGCGGGCCGGATCCGTCCCCACGTCGAGGAGACCTTTCCGCTGGCGGAGGTGGCCAAGGCCCACGAACTGGTCGGCTCGGGGCGGGTCCAGGGCAAGATTGTCCTGACGGTCTGACCGGGGAGGGCCGTGGAGGAGAGGGGCGGGGCCGTATGGACATCCTGACCGAGGCGCTGGCCTCGATGCGCACGGGACACCCGACATCCGTACGAACCAACGGCCACGCCCCCTGGGGCCTGCGTCTGCCGCCCGTCGCGGGCGCCGGGTTCCACGTGGTCCTGTACGGGACGTGCTGGCTGGTGCCGCTGGAGGACGCGCCGCCGCGTCTCGAACCGATCCCGCTGAGCCCCGGCGACGTGGTGTTCCTGCGGGACGGGCGCGGCCACATCCTCGCCGACCACCCCACGACGGTGGCGGAGGAGGCCAGGGCCGAGCAGTGCGCGCAGAGTTCGCCCATCGGCTCGGTCACGGTCGGTGCCGGGGGCCCCGAGACGCGTCTGCTGTGCGGCAACTACCACCTCGACCAGGGCCGCGCGCACCCCTTGGTGCGCCAGCTTCCCGAGGTGATCCATCTGCGGACGCGGCACGGCCGCCACCCCGAACTGAGCGCAGCCGTCCAGCTCCTCGGCTCCGAGCTGGAGAACCCGCGCATCGGCTCCGACGGCATCGTGCCCACACTCATCGACTCCCTGCTGCTCTACATCCTGCGGGCCTGGCTGGAGGAGCAGCCCGCGGCCTCCGCCCGGGGCTGGGCCGCGGCCCTCGGCGACCCGGCAGTCGCACCGGCTCTGTCGGCCATCCACGAGGACCCCTCGGCGCCGTGGTCGGTGGAGTCGCTGGCCGAGCGGGCCGGGCTGTCCCGGGCCGCGTTCGCCCGGCGGTTCGCCGCCCTGGTGGGCGAGCCCCCGATGGCGTATCTGACGCGCTGGCGCATGACGACGGCGGCGCGCCTGCTGCGCGAGAGCGACGCCCCGCTCACCTCGGTCGCGGCGCGCGCCGGTTACGGGTCGGAGTTCGCCTTCGCCAAGGCGTTCAAGCGGGAGTACGGCCTGGCGCCCGGCGGATACCGCCGCCGAGCGAGGGCGGCCTGACCCGCCAACGCCCCGGGGAGCACCGGGCTTTCACGGCACCGGATGCGGCGGCGCACGCGGTCATACGGCCGTGACCGCGCGTCGGCCGGTCCCGGAACCGGTCCCGGGGCCGGTCCCGCGCATGGCGCGTGCCACAGCGGGCAGGATGAGGCGGCCATGACACACCCTGGCTCCGGTACGCCCGTCCGGTGCCGATCCGAAAGGGACCCGTCTCGTGCTCCGTAAGCCGTACGCCCTGCTCGCCGCTGCCGCCCTGTTACCGCTCGGCGCCGCGACGCGGGCCGCAGCCGACTCCCCCACCGTCCCCGCGCCCACGGCCTGCACCTACACGCCGGCCGTGCCCGCGGACAACTTCAAGGGGATACCGGTCTTCGACCCGGTGAAGGCCGCCAGGCCGTACAGCGCGACCCTCCGCACCGGCCAGGGCGCCATCACCTTCCGGGCGCTGACGGACAAGGCGCCGTGCACCACGTACTCCTTCAAGTTCCTCGCGCAGCGCGACTACTTCGACCGCTCGCACTGCCACCGGCTCACCACGGCCCGGATCTTCGTGCTCTAGTGCGGCGACCCGACCGGCACCGGAAGCGGCGGGCCCGGCTACTCCTTCCCCGACGAGAACCTCACCGGCGCCACCTACCCGGCCGGTACGGTCGCGATGGCCAACGCCGGGCCGAACACCAACGGCAGCCAGTTCTTCTTCGTCTGGAAGGACACCAAACTCTCCCCGGCCTACACACCGTTCGGGAAGGTCACGGCCGGACTCGACGTGTTGCAGAAGATCGCCGCGGGCGGCGAGGACGACCAGAACGGGCCCGGCGACGGGTTCCCGACGCTCCCGGTGAACATCAAGCGCGTACAGATCAAGAACAAGTAGCTGCGGTCACTCCGGGGCGGGGCCGACGCGGGTACGGCCCCGCCCTCGGGCAGGGCCGTACCGTGCGCCGCTAGCGTGCCGGCAGGGCGTCCGCCACCTGGGCCGGGACGGGGGCGTACCCCACGGGCCGCGTGGCGAAGGCGCCCCGGCCCCGGGTGCGACCGCGCAAACGGGAGGCGTAGCCGAAGAGTTCGGCCAGCGGTACGGTCGCGGTGACCACCGCGGTGCCCGCCCGGGCGACCGATCCGCCGACCCGGCCGCGCCGGGCCGCCAGATCACCGAGGACCGCGCCGACCGCGCTGTCCGGCACCGTGACGGTGACCTCGATGACCGGTTCCAGGAGCACCATCGTGCTCGCCCGCAGGGCCTGGCGCAGCGCGAGCCGCCCCGCCGTGCGGAACGCCATCTCCGAGGAGTCCTTGGAGTGGGTGGCCCCGTCGGCGAGCGTGACCCGCAGCCCGGTCACCGGATGGCCGCCGAGTGGCCCCTCGGCCAGCGCGTCCCGCCACCCTGCCTCGACCGCGCGGACGTACTCCTGCGGCACCCGCCCGCCGGTGACGGCCGAGCGGAACACGAAGCCCTCCACGCCACCGCCGGTGGCCCCGGCGGCGGTGTCCAGCGGCTCCACGTCGAGGACGACATGGGCGAACTGGCCCGCTCCTCCCTCCTGTTTGACATGCCGGTACAGCAGTCCGCTCACCCCGCGGGCGACCGTCTCGCGGTAGGCGACCTGCGGCCTTCCGACGCCGAGCTCCAGGCCCTGGGCGCGCCGGATCTTCTCCACCGCGACCTCCAGATGCAGCTCGCCCATCCCGGACAGCACCGTCTGCCCGGTCTCCGGATCGGTCCGCACGGCCAGCGAGGGGTCCTCCTCCACCAGGTGCGCGAGCGCGGTGGCCAGCTTGTCCGTGTCCAGGCTCCGGCGGGCCTCGACCGCCACCGACACGACGGGCGCCGCGACGGAGGGCGGCTCGAAGACCACCGGTGCGTCCGGGGCGCACAGCGTGGCGCCCGGACGGGCCGACCTGGGTCCGACCAGGGCCACGATATCCCCGGCCAGGGCCCGGTCCACGTCGGTGTTCCGGTCCGCCTGTACGCGCAGGACGCGGCCCACGCGCTCGGTGCGGCCGCCCGTGGCGTCCAGCACGGTGTCTCCCTTCTCGATGGTTCCGGCGTACACCCGCACATAGGTGAGGCGGCCCGTGGGGGTCGCGGTCACCTTGAAGACCAGCCCGGCGAAGGGCGCGGCCGGATCGGCGGCCCGCTCCACCTCCGCCCCGTCCAGGGTGCCCCGTACGGGCGGCACGTCCAGCGGGGACGGCAGATAGGCCACCACGGCGTCCAGCAGCGGCTCGATCCCCCGGTCGCGGTAGGCCGAGCCGCACAGCACCACGACGCCCCCGCCCTCGTGCGTGAGGTCGCGCAGGACCGCCGTCAGGGTGTCGTCCCGCAGCGCGGTGGCGGCGCAGAACTCCTCCAGGGCGGTGGCATGGAGCTCCGCCACGGTCTCCTCCAGCAGTCGGCGGCGGCGCAGCGCCTCCTCGCGCAGCTCGTCGGGGACCGGGCTCTCCCGGTACGCCTCACCGCCCGCGGCCCAGACGAGCGCGCGCATCCGCACCAGGTCGACCACGCCCGTGAAGCCGTCCTCCCTGCCGATGGGCAGCTGGACGACGAGCGGGACGGTGTGCAGCCGGTCCCGGATCGAAGCGACCGCCGTGTCCAGATCGGCGCCCGCCCGGTCCAGCTTGTTGACGAACGCGATCCTGGGCACCCGGTGCCGGTCGGCCTGCCGCCACACCGACTCGCTCTGCGGCTCGACGCCCGCGACCGCGTCGAACACGGCGACGGCGCCGTCCAGTACGCGCAGCGAGCGCTCCACCTCGTCGGCGAAGTCGACGTGACCTGGTGTGTCGATGAGGTTGATCCGGTGGCCGTCCCAGTCGCAGCTCACGGCCGCGGCGAAGATGGTGATACCGCGGTCGCGCTCCTGCGGGTCGAAGTCGGTGACGGTGGTGCCGTCGTGGACCTCGCCGCGTCGGTGGGTGGTGCCGGTCGCGTACAGGACGCGTTCGGTGACGGTGGTCTTGCCGGCGTCGACGTGGGCGAGGATACCCACATTGCGTACGGCGGTCAGCGCGGGGGCGGAGTGGGGTCGGAGGTTGGTGCGCACGGCCCGGGGCCTTTCGGTATGCGGTGTGTCTGGGCAGCGCGATTCCCGGACGGGACCCGGGTCCTGGGCGCGGGCAGCGGGGATCCCTGACGCGGCGTGAGCGGCGGGGAGGGATCGGGACCGTGGCCGGGACGCCACGCAGGGCATCCCGTGCGGGCCGGGGTCAGGGGTTCGTCGCGGGCATCCGGTGACGGCCGCGCAGCGGTCACCGGGAGGAGAGAGACACCGGGATCACGTCGTACCGCGACGGGGGGACGACGACGGCGGGGTACTCGCCCATGCCGTGCTCCCCTCAACTCGTCGGTGTGCGGCCCGCGGTGGCGGCCTCGGTGTGAGTGTAGGAGGGCGGCCGGGGCGTCGGCACGGGATTATTTCCCGCGCGGCTCGACTCCCCGCACACACCGATGCCCGACGCTCCCCGACGCCGCCGATCGGGCAACTCCCTAGACCCCGCGGTTTGCGCGTCGCGCGTCGCGCAGGCGCAGGCCGCGTTGGAGTCGGCCCAGGAGGCGATAGCGCTCACGGCGTTCGCGGGAGTGTTTGTCGAGCTCCTCCACCAGGCGCTGGGAGCGCTTCTCCACGTCGAGTTCGTCCAGGATCCGGTCCACCTCCGCGAGCAGCGCGCCGTGCAGCTGCCACTGCCGGGCGTCGCGCCGGACCTGGTCGAGCAGCAGGACCGCGACCCGGTCGCGGCTGGCGCGGGCCGCGGCCAGCTCGTCGGCGAAGCGGTTCTCGGCCTCCTCGGCGTTCGCCCTGACCTGCGTAGTGATCAGTACGGCGAAGCTCTCCACGGCCTGGGCCATGTGCTCGAAGACGTCCCGCAGGGCCATCCCCGTCTCCGGCTCGAAGAGGTGTTCCTCGGTGCGTTCCTTGGCGAGGTCGGTGACGGACCGGCACACCACCCGCAGCACGACCGCGGAGATCTCCAGCGCGTCCAGGCCGGTGCGCAGCACGATGCGCGACAGCAGCCCCTCCTTGACCCGGGGGTTGAACCGCAGGCTGTCCTCGGCCTGCCGCAGCGAGGCGTCGACCTGCACGATGTCGTGGTCGAGCTTGCGGGCCTCGTGCAGGCGGGCCGCCGCCCGCGCGACCGGGGTGTGCCCGCCCACCTCCTCCGCGAGGTCGATCAGGAGCCGTTTCATCCGGGCCGCCAGCTCCTCGATGGCCTCACCCGCGGACTCCACCCACACCGGTGGCACCAGCAGCACGTTGAACAGCATCCCGACGCCCGCGCCGATGAGGGTCTCCAGGACGCGGTCCCACGCGGTCGCCGACACCCGGGTCACCCCGAGCACGAGCATCGCGCTGATGGCGACCTCCGGGACGAACTCCCCGGCCTTGACGAAGCGCCCGATCACCAGCGCCGCCAGGATGATGAGCCCGAGACTCCACCAGGTCAGCCCCACCAGCGCGCTGAACCCGATGGCGAGCAGGACACCCGCGATCACCGAGTTCACCCGTCGTACCCCGGTGATCAGGGTGGTGTAGAGGGTGACCTGGACGACCAGAAGGGCCGTGAGCGGGGCGGTGAGCGGCGCCGGCTCGCTGCTGAGCTGGAGCGCCACGACGTAGGAGATGACGGCGGCCGCCGTGGAGCGCAGGGTCTGGACCACCGCGGGTTCCCGGCGCCGGCGGGCGAGATGGATGAGGGGATCAGTGAACTCAAGCACCTCCCGCACCTTCCCTCTCCGTGGTTTCCCTACCACTGATGTCCGGTGATCCGCCGCTTCCACGGCATGGTGATCCGAATCACCCGACCAGCCGGTCCGCTTCGGAAGCCGACTTCGGCGGCGCGGGACGGGTTCACACGACGGCTCCCACGATCCCCGCACGATTCCCACAAAGTGGTAAACCATCGTCGCGGCGCGCGGCCGATCCACCAACCGGGCTGCGGCGAGGGCCAGGCAGGGGATCGGCGGGCCCGAAAGGCGATCGCCGTCCGCTGGGCCCGCTGCGTACCATGCCGGTCATGCCCCGACTCCAGCTCCTGCGGCCCGGCCACGCCGCGGCCCTGCTCGCGTTCGAGCGGGAGAACCGCGCCTACTTCGCCATGTCCATCCCGGACCGGGGCGACGACTACTTCACCCACTTCGCCGCACGCCACGCGGAGTTGCTCACCGAACAGGCCGCGGGCCTGCACTTCTTCCACCTGCTGGTGGACGACGACGGCGAGGTGCTGGGGCGGTTCAACCTGGTGGACGTGGCCGACGGCCGCGCCGAGCTGGGCTACCGCGTCGCCGAACGCGCCGCCGGGCGCGGACTGGCCACGGCGGGCGTGCGCGAGGCCTGCGCCCTGGCCGCCGCCGAGTACGGTCTGACGGGGCTGCGCGCCAGGACCACCCTCGACAACACCGCCTCGCGGACCGTCCTGGCCCGCACCGGCTTCACGCCCTGCGGCGAGATCGAGCTGAGCGGCCGGCCGGGGCTGCGCTTCGAGCGGAGCCTGGAGGACGAGGCGTCGCCGAGGCTCCCGTGATCGCCGCGCGGGCCATCGACCCGGGCCCGGTCCGCGATCTGACCCCTCGCCGGGTCTGGTACGCCTCGTACGGCTCGAACATGTTCCTGCACCGGCTCTCCTGCTACCTCGCCGGTGGACGGCCGCTCGGCGGGACCCGCGTCCATCCGGGGTGCCGCGACGGCAGCCCGCCGTCGGCCTCGGTGCCCGTGGAGCTGCCGGGCGCGCTGTACTTCGCCACCCGGTCGCCGGTCTGGGGCGGCGGCCGGGCGTTCTACGACCCCGACGCCGAAGGGCGCGTACTGGCGCGGGCCCACCTCCTGTCGGCCTCCCAGTTCGCCGACATCGCCGCGCAGGAGATGTACCGGGAGCCGGGCACCGACCTGGACCTGACCGAGGTGCTGACCCGGGGACGCTCGGCGCTCGGCGACGGCCGCTACGAGACCCTGGTCCGCGCGGGCCGGCTGGACGGGGTTCCCGTGCTCACCTTCACGGCTCCCTGGAAGATGTCCGACGTGCCGACGACCGTGCCGTCCGCCGCGTACGTACGCCATCTGGCCGCGGGCCTGGCGGAGGCGGGAGCGTGGGACACCGGCGCGGTGGCCGCTTATCTGGCGTCCCGCCCCGGCGCGCACCCGCACTGGACCGAACAGGCCGTACGGGAGCTGCTGGCGCCGTGAGGGGTGTCCCGGGGGACGAGGGCTAGGAGCGGCCGCGGGGCTTGCCGCGCTTGGCTCCGCCCTTGGATCCGCCCTTCGCGCCGCTCTTGGAGCCGCCCGCGCCGGTCCGGGTGTTCTTGCCGGTCGGCTTGCCCGCGGCGGGCTTGCGCCGGGCCGCGGCGGGGTCGGGCCGCTTGGCCTTCGGCTCGGCCTTGGCCGGGGTCTGGGCGCGGCCCCTGGAGCTGTTGACGGTCCGCCCGCGGACGATCCCGATGAAGTCCTCCACCAGGTCGGTGGTCCGCTCCTGCGGCCACGACAGGGCGACACGGGACTCCGGGGTGCCCGTCACCGGCCGGTAGGTGAGGTCCTTGCGGTGGTGCAGCCGGGCCAGCGACTGCGGCACGACGAGCAGGCCGATGCCCGCCGCCACCAGCTCGATCGCGTCGGCCGTCGTGGCGGGGCGCTCGAAGGCGGGCTGCCCGGGCGGGCGCTCCCAGTCGAGGGTGTCGTCGAGGGGGTGCAGCACGGTCTCGTCGGCCAGGTCCTCGGCGGACACCTCGTCCACCGCCGCGACCACATGGTCCTTCGGGACCACGACGACGGTCGTCTCCTCGTACAGCGGGATGGCGCTGAGGTCGGTCCCGTCGACCGGCAGCCGGACGAAACCCGCGTCGGCGCCGCCGTCGCGCAGCACGCCGAACACCTCGTCGGCGGGGACCGCGACCAGGGTCAGCGCGATGTCGGGCAGCCGCTCGTTCCAGATCCGCACCCACTTGGTGGGGGTCACGCCCGGGACGTACGCGAGCCGGAACGAGGGGGATGCTTCCGAGCCTGTCACTCCGCCAGGTTACCGGTGATGGTCGGAGGTGGCGCACACGCTCGATACCCTTGGCACCATGACGTCGCACCAGACCGCCCAGACCATGAAGCCCGCGACCGCGGCGAAGAAGCTGGGTGTGTACCTCGAGGCCACCCCCGCAGAGTTCCAGGAGGGTGTCGTCTCGCGCTCCGAGCTGAACGCGCTCCAGGCCGATCCGCCCCAGTGGCTCCAGGAGCTGCGCCGCACCGGCCCGCACCCCCGGCCGGTGGTCGCGGCGAAGCTGGGCGTCTCCATCGCGGGCCTCGCCCGCGGCGGTGTCACCGAGGCGCTCACCACCGAGCAGATCGAGGCGCTGAAGCAGGAGAACCCGGAGTGGCTCCAGAAGGAGCGCGCCACCCAGGCCGAGGTGCGCAAGGAGGCCGTGCGCATCAAGGAGAAGAACGCGCAGCGCGCCGAGGAGTCCGGGGACAAGCGTTCCTGAGCCCGCGCACGGGCGGCGCCGCCGGGGCCCCGCGTCCGGGACCCAGGCGTGAGCGGCCGGTGAACTGCCGGTGATCTTCGCCACGGCGAAGGTCACCGGCTTTCGCGTCCCGCCGGTCCGGCAGCCCGGGCGTCAGGCCATGTCGAGGCCCGGTTCCCGCTCCGCCTGCCGGGCGGCGGCGATGCCCTGCTCCAGAAGCGCCAGCTCCCGCGCCTCCACGGTGATCCCGAACGCGTCCGCGAGTACGTGCCCCAGCTCGGCCGGTTCGATCGTGCGCTCGGTGGCGGAGCCGTCCGGCCGGACGGTCTTCCAGGTGGCCGCGTCCAGCTGGTGCAGCCGGTCGGCGCTGAACTTCTGGGCGAACAGGCGCGCCGTGAAGGGCGAGCGGCTGTGCGTGCTCACGAAGTGGCTGCCCACGGTGTAGTCGATCGGGTACTGCGGGGTGAGGGTGAAGGTGTGCCGGGGCGTCCAGCCGTCCTGGCCGTACTGGTCGAGCCACCACTGGTCCACGCCGAGCGCGCCCGCCACCCGCCGCGTCCGGAACCTCCAGCCCTCCAGATCCACCTCGGCCCCGTCGGTGATCTCGACGGGCGCGAGCGGTCCGCTGCCGAAGCCCACGTCGCACAGCCACAGCCGGTCGTCGTCGGTCGGGCGCACCCCGGTCAGGGCGTGGGTGGCCGGGAGGATCTTGTCGCTGCCCAGGGTGACGCGCCCGATGAGGGCGGTGAAGGCGAAGCCCAGGCGCTCCAGCGCACTGGCGAAGAGCACGACGTGCTCGTAGCAGTAGCCGCCCCGGCCGCCCCGCACGAGTCTGTCCTGGACGGTCTCCAGATCGAGCGCGACCGGTCGGCCGAGCACGGCGTTGGCGTTCTCGAACGGGATCGAGGTGACATGCGCCCGCTGGAGCCCGCGCAGCACCTCCAGCGTCGGCGCGCGCTCCCCCTCGTACCCGATACGGGCCAGATAGGCGTCCAGGTCCAGCCGGTCCCCCGACCAGCCGCGTACGTTCGCCGGCTCTGTCATCGCTCGCCTCCTCTGGGCCCGCACGGGTCCATCCGTACACCGTCGGGTCCCACCTCGTCCGCTTCACGACGGTCAACCGTGGCGGCGTCGGCCGTATGCCCGCGTTCCTCGGGCGCTTCCCCGTGCGAGGAGCGGCGGCAGGCCCTAGGTTGGCAGGCGTGACCACGGTGACGAGTTCCGATCTCCTTCTCGACGCGTTCGGCAGGATCCGCGAGGTCGTCGCGGAGGCCGTCGAGGGCCTGAGCGGCGAGGAGTTGGCGCTCCGGATCGACGGCTCGGCCAACTCCCCCGCCTGGCTGGTGTGGCATCTGACCAGGATCCAGGACGACCACATCGCGGATGCCGCCGGAGGCGAACAGGTGTGGACCGGGCAGGGGTGGGCGCGGCGGTTCGGGCTGCCGCTGGACGACTCGGACACCGGCTACGGCCACACCTCCGCCCAGGTCGCCTCGGTCACCGCCTCGGCCGAGCTGCTGACCGGCTACCACGACGCCGTGCACGCGCGGACCGCCGCGTATCTGGCGGGGCTCGACGGCAAGGCGCTCGCCCGGGTCGTCGACACCTCCTGGGACCCGCCGGTCACGCTGGCGGTCCGGCTGGTCAGCGTCGTCTCCGACAGCCTCCAGCACGCCGGCCAGGCCGCCTTCGTCCGGGGTGTGCTGTCCCGGCGCTGACCATACGTTTGACGGGAGCCGCACATCGAGTGGTCAGCGGCGCGGCCATGACGTGAACTTGCCCGTATGACTGATCTTTGCGAGTCCCGGCCGGCGGGCGTCGTCCAGGACGGCGCCCCGGTGAGCCGCCGGGTGATCCTGCTGCTGGCGTTCGTCTGCGGGGTGGCCGTGGGCAACGTCTACTTCCCGCAGGCGATCGGCCCGACCGTCGCCGCCGGGCTGGGTGTCTCCCCGGACGCGGCGGCCCTGACGGTCACCGCGGTGCAGTTCGGGTACGCGGCGGGGATCTTCCTCCTGGTCCCGCTCGGGGACCGGATCGCCCACCGGCGGCTGCTCGTCACGCTGCTGGGGCTGACCGGGCTCGGGCTGCTCGCGGCGGGCGCCGCGCCGTCGCTCGGGCCGCTGGTGGGGGCGAGTGCGCTGATCGGCGTCACCACGGTGATCGCCCCGATCGCGGGACCGCTGGCGGTGGGTCTGGTGCCCGAGGACCGGCGCGGGGCGGTGAGCGGGACGCTGCTGAGCGGGTCCATCGGCGGCATGCTGCTCTCCCGCTCCCTCGGCGGAACGCTCGGCCAGTGGCTGGGATGGCGTGCCCCGTATCTGCTCGCGGCCGTGCTCGCCCTGGCCACCGCCGCCCTGCTGTGGCGGGTGCTGCCGAGGACGTCCCCGCCCTCGCGGCAGCGGTATCCGGCGCTGCTGGCCGAACCGCTGCGGCTGCTGCGCGCCGAACCCGAGCTGCGGCGGTCCTGCTTCTACCAGGCGATGGTGTTCGGCGGTTTCTCGGCGGTCTGGACGGGCGTGGCCCTGCTGCTGACCGGCTCTGCGTACGGCATGGGGGCGCGGGCGGTCGGCGCGCTCGCCCTGGTCAACGCGGCGACCATGCTCTGCACGCCGTACGCGGGGCGCGCGACGGACCGCCGGGGGCCCGACGCCGTCAACCTGGTGAGCATGCTGGGCGCCCTCGCGGCCGCCGTCGTCCTGGTGTTCGGCGCGCTGGGCGGCACGGGAGGGATGGTCGCGCTGGTGGTGGGCACGCTGCTGCTCGACATCGGGATGCAGTCGGGCATGGTCGCCAACCAGGTGCGGTTCTACGCGCTGCGTCCCGAGGCCCGCAGCCGGCTCAACACCGCCTATATGACCTGCGGTTACCTGGGTGGCAGCCTCGGGTCGTGGGCGGAGGCGCGGGCGTACGCCGCCGTCGGCTGGCCCGGGGTGTGCGCCCTGGTGGCGGTGCTGGTCACGGCGGCCCTGGTCCGGCACGCCTTCGCACGCCGGAAGCCGCGGCGCGCGCCCGCTCCGGTGCGGCCCGCGGCCGGGCGGGAGGTGAGCGCGGCGCCGTAGCCCGCGCGCCGGGTCAGACCCGGACGCCGTCGCTGCGGCTGATCATCAGGTTGCCCATGAACCGCCGGTCCACCTCCCGGGCGCCCAGTCGTACGGCCTGCGCGCGGGTGGGTGGGGTGATGTCGTAGTGCCAGCGGTGGTCGCCCGGGCCCTTGCGCTGGTACCAGGCGCGGCGCATGCCGAGGGCCGCCGCGAACGCGTGCAGCTCCTCCTCGGTGTCGGCGGTCATATGGCACCAGTGCGCGGACGGCAGACCTCGTCGTCGCGCGAGAGCGCCGTAGTCCTTCACGTCGTCCACGTAGACGGTCAAGGGGGCAACCTCCCACTCCTGCTGAGGCTTTGTATTCTTCCTTGCCCCGCACGGACTCCCGGACACCCCGCCGGAACGACCGTTTCGCGCCGTTCGACCCCGCCCATCACCCTCACTTTGGGATGACATAAGGTTGGCTTATGAGCTCATAAAGAGGGGGCGGGTACCCACTTAGGCTTGCCTAAGCTTAGGGTGTCCGACGAGCCATTTCGTTGTCGGTCGAAGGGAAACAGCCATGCCCCGCCCCCTGCGGACAGCCATCGTGGGCGCAGGTCCCGCCGGGATCTACGCCGCGGACGCGCTGCTGAAGTCCGCGGCCGCCACCGACCCCGGTGTCTCGATCGACCTCTTCGAGAAGATGCCCGCGCCCTTCGGGCTGATCCGCTACGGCGTCGCCCCCGACCACCCCCGCATCAAGGGCATCGTCACCGCCCTGCACCAGGTGCTCGACAAGCCGCAGATCCGGCTCTTCGGCAACGTGGACTACCCCGGCGACATCAGCCTCGACGAGCTCCACGAGTTCTACGACGCGGTGATCTTCTCCACCGGCGCCGACGCCGACCGCGCCCTCGACATCCCCGGCATCGACCTCGACGGCTCCTACGGCGCCGCCGACTTCGTGTCCTGGTACGACGGACACCCCGACGTCCCGCGCACCTGGCCGCTGCACGCGGAGAAGGTCGCCGTGCTCGGCGTCGGCAACGTCGCCCTGGACGTCGCCCGCATCCTCGCCAAGACCGCCGACGAGCTGCTTTCCACGGAGATCCCGCCCAACGTCCACGAGGGCCTGAAGGCCAACCGGGCGCGCGAGATCCACGTCTTCGGCCGCCGCGGCCCCGCCCAGGCGAAGTTCAGCCCCATGGAGCTGCGCGAGCTGGACCACTCCCCCACCATCGAGGTCATCGTCGACCCCGAGGACATCGACTACGACGAGGGCTCCATCGCCACCCGCCGCTCCAACAAGCAGGCGGACATGGTCGCCAAGACCCTGGAGAACTGGGCGATCCGCGACGTCGGCGAGCGCCCGCACAAGCTCTTCCTGCACTTCTTCGAGTCGCCCACCGAGATCCTCGGCGAGGACGGCACGGTCGTGGGCCTGCGCACCGAGCGCACCCGCCTCGACGGGTCCGGCAACGTGGCGGGCACCGGCGAGTTCCACGACTGGGACGTCCAGGGCGTCTACCGGGCCGTGGGCTACCTCTCCGACGAGCTGCCGAAGCTGCCCTGGGACGTGGAGTCGGGCACGGTCCCCAACGAGGGCGGCCGTGTCGTCGAGGCCGGCCGGCACCTCGCCTCCACCTACGTCACCGGCTGGATCCGGCGCGGCCCGGTCGGCCTGATCGGCCACACCAAGGGCGACGCCAACGAGACCGTCGCCAACCTCCTCGACGACCACGCCCAGGGCCGGCTGCGCACCCCCTCCGCGCCGGAGCCCGAGGCGGTCGACGCCTTCCTCGCCGAGCGCGGGGTGCGCTGGACCACCTGGGAGGGCTGGCACCGGCTCGACGCGGCCGAGAAGGCGCTGGGCGAGCCGCAGGGCCGCGAACGCGTCAAGATCGTCGAGCGTGAGGACATGCTGAGGGCCAGCGGCGCGTGACCGCCCGCCCCGCGCCACGCGCGTCGGCCCCCGCCGGGGAGAGGCGGGGGCCGACGCCGTTCACGAGGTGACCGGATGGGTTGTCAGCTCACCTGGAGGGTGATGTCGTCCACGACGTAGGAGGTCTGCAGAGCCTGGTCCTCCACGCCGTTGAACTTCAGGGTGACGGTCTGTCCGGCGAACGCCGAGAGGTCGTAGGACTTCTGGACGTAACCGGAGTTCGCGTCGAGGTTGGAGAAGGTCTCCAGGGTCTGGCCGCCGACCGAGACGGTGAACGTGTCGTACGCGACGTTCTCGTCCTCGTCCGTGTCGATGTGCTGGAAGAACGAGAGCCGGTAGCCGGAGCAGCCGGACGGGATGCTCAGCGACTGCGAGACGCTGTCCGTGCGGGCCGAGCCCCAGCCGTTCAGCCATGCCATGTAGGAGCCGCCGTGCGGCGTCTCGCCGGCCTGGTTGGTGATGACGCCCGAGGTGGCCGTCCACGGGCTGGAGCCGTTCTCGAAGCCGCCGTTGACGACGAGCTGGCGGGCGGTGCAGCCGCCACCGCCGCCGACGGTCAGCGTGTAGGTGGTGCTGTGGCTCACCGTGCCGGAACCGGTGACCGTCAGGGTGTAGGTGCCCGGCGTGGTGCCCGCGCCGACCTGCACGGTCAGCGTCGAGGACTTGCCGGACTGCACCGAGGTCGGGTCGAGGGTCGCGGTCACGCCGCTGGGCGCGCCCGAGACCGACAGGGCGACCGTCTGCGGGTCACCGCTGACCGTGGTGGTGTTCACCGTCGCGGTGGTGCTGCCGCCCGGGTTGGCGCTGCCGGAGGGCGGGGTGACGGCGAGGGAGAAGTCCTGCGCCGGGGTGGTCCCGCCGACCGCCTGCTTCCAGATCGCGTACGCCACACCGTCGGCGCTGCGGTCCAGGACCGTGGCGTTGATGTTGCTCGGGGTGTCGCAGGCGCTGTGGTAGCAGGAGTCGTAGGCGGCGTTGGCCGTGCCGCCCCACTTGGCCGCCTGCGCCGAGGTCTTGCGGGCGCTGGCGCCGGCCGCGTAGCCGGAGGTGGCGATGCCGGCCGCCTGGAAGGACGCGTCGTCACTGCGGCCCTGGCCCTCGACGTTCTCCTCGGGGGCGAGGTTGAGCGAGGCCCAGTACGCCTTGAGCGGGGCGGCCGCGGTGGAGTTGACGTTGTTGATGAAGTAGCCGCCGTTGGGCGAGCCCACCATGTCGAAGTTGTAGTACGCCTTGATGGCCGCGCGGTCGGTGGTGCTCAGCCGGTTGACGTAGAACTCGGAGCCGTTGAGGCCCTGCTCCTCGTCGGTCCACCAGGCGAAGCGCACGTGCTTGGTCATGGTGGGGTTCTTCTGCGCCAGGACCAGCGCGTTCTCCAGCAGGGTCGCGGAGCCCGAGCCGTTGTCGTTGATGCCGGGGCCGGCCGACACGCTGTCGAGGTGCGCCCCGAGCATGAGCACCTGGTCGGCCGGGCCGCCGGGCCAGTCGGCTATCAGGTTGTTCGACGGGTAGGTGCAGGTGGTGCAGTTCTGCTCGGCCACGGTGTATCCGGCGGCCTGGAGCTTGCCCTTGATGTAGGCCAGTGACTGCGTGTGTCCGCCGCTGCCCGCACGGCGGTTGCCGCCGTTCTGGGTGGCGATGGTGCCCAGTTGCGACAGGTGCGCCTGCACGTTGGCGACGTCGATGTTGGGCGGG
This sequence comes from Streptomyces sp. NPDC005878, assembly GCF_040629815.1. Classification (NCBI taxonomy): domain Bacteria; kingdom Bacillati; phylum Actinomycetota; class Actinomycetes; order Kitasatosporales; family Streptomycetaceae; genus Streptomyces; species Streptomyces sp. NPDC005878. Next base: position 87,507 of record NZ_JBEXWK010000018.1, on the reverse strand, counting down.
TCGGTGCCGGGCGGGGTGCCGCCGACGTTGAGCACGTAGTCGACGGTGTGGGAGAGCGTGGTGCCCTGGCCCTTGACGGTGATGGTGGAGGGACCGGGGGCCGCGTTGGTGGACGCGGAGAGCGTGAGCACCGAGGACTGGCCGGACTGCACGGTGGCCGGGTTGAAGGACGCGGTCACGCCGGAGGGCAGGCCGGAGGCGGTGAGCGTCACCGACTGGGCCGAGCCCGTGGTGATGCTGGTGGTCACGGTGGTGGTGACCGAGCCGCCCTGCTGGACGGTGCCGGACGCCGGGTTCAGGGCGAGGGAGAAGTCGCTCTGGCCGCTGGGCTGGCAGGTCGGGTCACCGCTCTGCGCGGGCACGCTGATGGCGTCCCAGGCCGCCTTGGTCCGGTTGAACAAGTTGCAGGTGGCGTCGAGCGACTTGGCCGAACTCAGCGTGGCGGTGCGGTACTTCTTGTACGACATGCTACTGGTCTTCAGGAGCATGCCGCCGTAGAAGATCTTGCCCGCGTTCTGGACGCCGACCCCGGTCACGGTGCTCTGGTTGCAGGTGGGGCTGTTGGGCTTGCCGCCGCCGGGGCTGCTGCCCTCGGCCAGCAGATAGAACCAGTGGTTGAGCGGGCCCGCGGCGGCGTGCACCTCGGTGCCGGGTATCGCGGAGCTGTAGCAGGCCGGGTCGTTGTTGACGGCCGGCGGGTTGTACATGTTCCGGATCGGGCCCCGGCCCTGGAGGTTGATCATCTCGCCGACGGTGTAGTCCGGGGTGTCGTACGGGGAGGGCTCGTTGACGTACGCCTCGGTCAGCGCGCCGAAGATGTCACCGGTGCCCTCACCGAGTCCGGCCTCCTGGCCGCTGGTGCCGCCGGGGGTGTTGCTGTCGATGGCGTGCCCGTACTCGTGGGCCACCACGTCGATCCCGGCGATCCACTCGTTGGCGCTGTTGTGGCCGATGGTGACGGAGCTGCCGTCCCAGTACGCGTTGAGGTCGCCGAGGCCGACCTTGCCGGGGAAGCTGCGGCCGTTGCCGCTGACGCCGTTGCGGCCGAGCCACTGCCCCAGCATGTCCCACTGCTTCTGCGCCGCGAACATCAGGTCCGCGCAGCCGGTCTCCTTGCTGGTGGGGTTGCCGGTGCCCCAGGAGTCGGAGGACTTGGTGAACACGGAGCCCGTGCTGTAGTCGGCGCAGCTCAGCCCCGCCCGACTGGGGTCGCGCAGCGAGTAGCTGCCGCCCGAGTTGGTGGTGTCGATGGTGACCGGGCTGGGGCCGTTCCACTTGCTGTTGGCGGTACCCGCCTCGACGTCGTCGTGGGTGCCGAGGACCTTGCCGGTGCGCGCGTCCACGAAGACGTGCAGCCTGCTGGGCGCGGATTCGGTGCGTCCGGTGAGCACGGTCTCCCAGGCGAGCGCGGGCCTGCCGTCCGCGAGCCGCACGACGAGCCGGCTCTGCACCACCTTGTCGACCTTGGCGAGCCGGGCGCGCGAGGTGGCCTCTGCGGCCTTCGCGGTGACCGAGGCGGTGGTCGCCACGTCGATCCGTACGGAGGAGGCGGACTGCACGGCGCGGATGTCGCCGTCGCCGTCCGCGAGCACCACCGCGTCGCCGCCGACGACCGGCAGTCCCCGGTAGCTGCGCTCGTAGGCGACGGAGTAGAGGTCCTTCACCCAGGGGGTGACCATGCGCCGCTCGTACTGCTCCTGCGGGGAGTTGACCAAGGTGTCGAGTCCGCTGCGGACCGCCTGGTCGGCGGCGGCGACGGCACGCGAGAGGGGGCTGGGCCGCTGGGCGGTCCCTGACTGCGTATGAGGTGCGGCCGATGCCGTACCGGCCAAAGCGCCGGTCAGGCCCGTGGTCAGGCTCAGTGCTGCCACGGCGGCCGTCAATCTGAAGGGGCGCAACGTCCACTCCGATCGTGGGGGGCCTGTTCTCCGCGCAGTATGGGCGTGGACATGGCAAACGTGGTACATACCAGTCGGGCATACGACGCGGGTTATGGTGCGCCGCCGGGCCGCTGCGTACGCTCGGAAGATGCAGCTGGAGTTGAGGCACTTACAGGCCGTCTGCCAGATCGCGGAAGCGGGCAGTCTGGGCCGCGCCGCGCGCCGGCTCGGGGTCTCCCAGCCCTCGCTCTCCGCCCAACTGCGGCGCATCGAGCGGGTCACCGGAGGCGATCTCTTCGTCCGCAGCCGCCACGGCACGGAGCCCACCCCGCTCGGCCGGTTCGTGCTGGCCAGGGCGCGCCGGGTGCTCAGCGAGATGGACGCGCTCGGCACCCGGGCCCGCGCTGTGGCCACCGACGCCCCGCTGCGGCTCGGCTGCATCCTGCTGGTCCTGCTCGACGGCCTGCTGGAGCAGACCGACCTCTCGCTCTCCGGCCAGGAGATCACCGTGGACCTGGAGCACTCGGTGACCGCCCTGACCCGGATGCTCGGCGCCGGACGCTACGACGCCATCGTCTACGGGGAGGTGAACGGCCACGAAGTCCCGCTCCCCGAAGGGGTCCTGGCCAGGACGCTGATCCCCGAGGAGCCCTTCTCCATCCGGCTCTCGGCCCGCCACCGGCTGGCCGACCGGGAGCACATCGAACTGGCCGAGCTGGCCGACGAGTCCTGGATGACCCTGGTGGAGGACGACGACGGCGGGCCGGAGGCGTTCGCGGAGGCGTGCGCGCGGGCCGGATTCGCACCCCGGCTGCGCTACCGGATCGCGGACCGCCAGATGCAGTACGCACTGATCGCCGGGGGCCGTGCCGTCGCCCTGAGCCAGCCGACCGCGCCCGGGGCGGAGGGCACCGTGATGCGCCCCCTCGCCGGCGCCCCCCTCACCGGGCGCATCCGGCTGGCCTGGAACCGCTCGGCCGTCCCGGACCGGCAGGCCGAACTGCTCTACCGGGCGGCCCTGTGCGCGTATCTGGCCAATGTGGACAACAACGCCTTCCACCGCCTGTGGTGGGACAGCCATCCCGAGCTGCACCCCCCGTACGAGAGACCGGAGCTCCAGGCCTCCGACGTCTGAACCTCCGGAGGACCGGACGGCGAGCGCTTGCCCCACCGGCTTGCCGTTTCGGGCAGATGGGTAGAAAAGCAGCATGTCGAGCTCTGACCGGCCCACCGCCGGAGCCCCGTTGCCCCTGACCGCGCCCCCGCTCCGGCCCGTCCGCGGCCCCCGGGGCCTGCCCCGCCCCCTCGGCGACCTGTTCGCCTTCGGCAGGGATCCCCTGGACTTCCTGAGCGGACTGCGCGACGGCTTCGGCGACGCGGTGACCTGGTCGCTCGGCCCCCGGCGCTCTCTGTTCCTCTCCCACCCCCAGCACATCGTGGAACTGCTGACGGGGCGTGAGCACGCGTACGAGATCCTCGACATCGGCTGGGCGCTCAAGCAGATCATCGGGCGGAGCGTCCTGCTCAGCAAAGGAGCCGACTGGCGCCGCAAGCGCTCGCTGGTGCAGCCGACGGTACGGCCGCGCCAGGTCCGCGGGTACGCGGCGACGATGGTGGAGTGCGCGGGCGCGGCGGCCGACGCCTGGCGCGAGGGCGAGCGGATCGACGTGCACCGCCAGATGGCGCTCATCACCCAGCGGGTCGTGCTGCGCACCCTGTTCGGCAACGACCTCGGGGAGCAGACCGGGGCGCTCGGCGACGCGATGACCGTGGCGGAGCAGGCGGTGGGGGCGGAGCTGCGGGGCATCGGCCTGTTCCTGCCCGGCTGGGTGCGCACCCCCTCCCGGCGCTCCCTGCTGGGCGCGGTGGCCACCATCGACGCCGAGGTGCACCGGCTCATCCGGGCCCGGCTGAGCGCCCCCGACGACCTCGGCAAGCGCGACGACCTGCTCAGCAGGCTGCTCGCGGCCCGCGACGAGGAGGGCAGTCCGCTCTCGCCCAAGGAGGTGCGCGACGAGGCCGTCACCCTGTGGGCCGCCGGACACGAGACCACCTCCACGGCGCTCACCTGGATCGTGTACCTGCTCGGCCGCGCCCCGCGGGTCCGCGCCCGCCTCGAAGCCGAGCTGGACGACGTGCTGGGGGGCCGCCCGCCCACCGCCGACGACTACGACCGGCTCGTGTGGGCCCGGCAGATCGTCAAGGAGGCGCTGCGGCTGTACCCGCCGGCCTGGCTCATCGGCGCGGTCGCCCGCCCGGGGGCCACGCTCGCCGGCACGCGCGTTCCGCCCGGGACGATCGTCTGGTGCAGCCCGTGGACCACGCACCGCGATCCGCGCTGGTTCCCGCGCCCCGACGCGTTCCGCCCCGAGCGCTGGGACGCCGACGCGCCGGACACGGTGCCCGACCACGCCTGGTACCCGTTCGGCGGCGGCCAGCGGACCTGCCTGGGCGCCCGCTTCGCGCAAGTCGAGGCCGCCCTCGTGCTCGCCACCCTCGCCCAGCGCCACCACCTCGACGTGCCGCCCGCCGAGGCGGTACCCCGCGCCGGACTGCTGCTCCAGCCCGCCGTGCCGCTGCTGGCGACGGTGCGGGGCCGCCCGCGGGCCGCGGTTCACTGAGCCCCGGCCAGCCAGGTGGCGACCTCCGCCGCTATCGGCTGGCCGGTGTCGAGTTCGACGAAACCGAACTGCCCGCCCTGGTTGCACTCCAGGAACCACCAGACCCCGTCGGTGTCCTCGGCGAAGTCGAACGCCGCGTAGGCGAGCGCGGTGCGCCGGGTGTACGCGCGCACCGACTCGGCGATGCGGCCCGGCACACCGACGGGCTCCCAGCCGCGCCCGCCGCCGCCGTAGCGGCCGTCCACCTGGCCGGGGTCGCAGACCTTGCGGGCGGCGAAGAGCGCGGCCCCCACACAGGTCAGCCGGATGTCCGCCCTCTTGGGGACGAAGCGCTGGAGGAGCACCGGCCCCGCCCGGACGCTGGAGAAGTCCGCGTCGGGCCCGATCAGCGTCGTCGGCAGCGCCATCAGGGGCTCGTCCGGCGGCGGCCCGGCGGCGCTCTTGACCACCACGTCCCGGTACTCCTGCGCGAACTGCCTGGCCACCCGGGGCACCGTCGTGACGACGGTCGGCGGCACGGCGAACCCGCTGACGTGGGCGACCCGCAGCTGCCAGGGCTTGAGCCGGGCCGCCTCGGCGTCGCGTGGATGGTTCATCCAGCGCGCCGGGGCCGAGTACAGCATGCCGAACAGCGCCTGCCGCGTCTCGGCGGTCAGCCACGCGGAGGGCTCCGGGGCGTGGGCGGCCGGCTGCCCCGGCCGGCGCACCCACACCGAGCGCAGCCCCGACATGCTCACCACGAACCCGTCGACCGACAGGTGCCCGCTGAAGTCCCCGTGGGCGTACTCGGCGGAGAGCACCGCTCGGCCGGGCACGTCGGCGGGGTCGAGGCGCACCAGCGGGACGCCTCGCTCGTGCAGATGGGTCACCACCATGTCGGTGGTGACGTCCTGTTCGCACGTGAGGATGAGAACCGTCATCCGGCTGCCGGGCCGTCAGTCGTCGAAGTGGGTCTGGGAACCGGCGGTGGAGGCGGTGGTTCCGCTTGCTCTGAGCACCGCACGGTCGGTGACGGCGGGGCGCCCGTCGGGCAGCACGTTCAGCTGCCGCGAGGCGTCGAAGCGGTAGGCGGCGGGCCGCTCCTCCGGCTCCTGGGGCACCGTGTAGCGCAAGGTGAACGGCCTCATGGGGAACCTCCTGCTGCGACGTCACGCCGATCCTGTCCTCACCTGTACGGAGTGCCCCTGTAAGGAATTCATCACGTACCGCCACATCGGCGTGAAGGAGGTCACACCCCCGGCAGTCGGGTGAAGGCAGGTTTCGCCACCGTCCGTAACGGTGATCGCTCAGGACGTCACGATCTGCCTCCGACCCCACAGGAGCACACATGCGTTTGCGTACCACCCTCACCGCGGGCGTCCTCGCCGTCGGCGTCGTCCTCGGCGGCGCGACGACCGCGCTGGCCCACGGCGACGACGACCACGGCCGCAACCACGGCTACGGCTACGGCCGTGACGACGACCGCCGTCACGACTACGGCCACGGCTACGGGCGCGACGACGACCGCCGCCACGACTACGGCCACGGCCGCAACGACGACCGCCGCCACGACTACGGCCACGGCCGCAACGACGACCGCCGTCACGACTACGGCCACGGTTACGGCCGTGACGACAACCGCCACCACGGCTACGCCCGTGACGACGACCGTGACCACGGCCGCGACCACGGCCTGGAGGGCGGCAGGAAGGGCGCCTGTCACATGGAGGGCGACACGAGCGCCAACAAGGGCACCCACTACCAGTCCGACTGCGGCTGGGCGAGCTGGCACAGCGCCAGCCACACGGGCTACTGACCGGACCGGTCGCGTGTGGCGCGGGTGCGCGGGGTCTTTCCCCGGCACCCGCGCCATGCGGCGTCCCGCACTCAGCGCGCGGGCTCGCGGCGCCGGCGCGGGCTCCTCAGGAGCGCCTTCTGGGTGAGCAGGGTGAGGGTGCCCGCGAGGACGATGCCGCCCAGGTTGGCGAGGAGCTGTTCGGTGGAGCCCCACGTCTGGGCGTACTCCCGGTAGCTGAACGCCATGGCGGCGTTGGCCGCCGCGGGGACGGTGGTCACCGAGATGGCCACGCCGATGAGCGCTCCGGACTTGGCCGAGGTGAGCGAGAGCGTTCCGGCGACTCCCGCGAGGAAGGCGACGACGAAGGACATCCAGTCGGGCTTCCAGATGAAGGCGGTGTTCGGACGGGTCGCCTCCAGCATGCCCTTGTCGAAGAGCCCCACCTGGTCCAGGAGCCAGCCGAAGCCGGCCGTCAGCAGCATGGCCGCGGCGAAGCCGGCCACCAGCGCGGTCAGTGACCGCCACACGAGGCCCGGCGCGCGCTGGACGAGTGCCGTGGAGATACCGGCCAGGGGTCCGAACTCGGGGCCGACCGCCATCGCGCCCACGATGAGAATGGCGTTGTCGAGCATGACGCCGCACGCCGCGAGCATCGTGGCGATCGCCAGGAACGCCACATAGGTGACCGTGAGCGTCGACTCCTCGTGCGTCGCGTCCGTGAGCTGTTCCCACAGCACCGCGTCCACGCCCTCGCCGGGAGCCTCCGCCTCGGCCTTCTCGGCGCGCTTGGACAGTGAGAAGTCGATGTTCTCGACGGCGATCGCGCCGGACCGGTCGAGCCCGAGCGCGCGCAGCCGCGCGATGAGTTCGTCCCCGGCCTCGCGCGCGACGTCGCACAGCACCAGGTCGCCCACGGGGTTGCGGGAGGCACCCGGGACGACGGCCAGATGGGCGGTGCCCACCGTGGCCTCCAGGGTCCGCACCACCTCGTCGGTGAGGTCGGCGGGCACGTTCAGACGCAGATGCAGCAACAGCCCTACTCCAGATCGGTTCCTCGGCGCCGGCCGGCCCCGGCTTCCGGCCCCGTGACCAGGGCCTCCGTCGACGGCAAGGGTGGCACGCCCGCGCCGCCGCGTCACGCGCGCCACCGACCGGCGCGCAACGGCCACCGCGGGAAATCAGGCCACGGCCGAAAAGACGTCACCGCCGCGGAATAGGACCGTACCCACACCCCCCACCGGTGTCCGCCAAAAGCCCGGTGTCGGCGCCGGGCGGACCCAACCGCATTTGCCCGGCCCATAAATGACAAGGAACCAGATATTCCGGGCGACGAGTTTCGATACGACTTCATGATGAGTAAGGTGTGGCTCGCTGTCAGTGAGCCTGCGTAGGGGTGACGTCCCTTGGCCGAATTCGCCATGGCCGGAATGCGCATGCGGGTGGCGTCGTCTTCGGGATGGAGAGGGGATCGTGACTGCGGGCTCGTTCGAGGGACAGTACGTGTGGCATCCGGCCGCCGACGACCGCGAGTTGGCGCAGGCCTGCACGGACGTGCGGGCCGGCCGGTATCTGAGCGCGCACAACGTCCTCAAGGACGCGCGCACCGACTTCGAGGTGCGCGCCCACCGCTCGCTGGTGCTCGCGTCCGAGGCCGCCGACTCCGACCTCGCCGAGCGCTGGCTCGCCGAGGAACCGAGCGCCGAGGCAGCGCTGCTGGCGGCGCGGGTCGCGATGGTCCGGGCGTTACGCATGGCCGACGCCCGGGACGGCCGGGCCGGCGCGCTGGTGCGCATCGCCACGGCCGCCTGCGGCCGCGCCGCGAGAATGCTGCCCCAGGACCCCACCCCGTGGGTCGCCCAGCTCGCCCTCGCCCGCTTCGAGCGCTCCCACGACCCGGCCCCCAAGGGCCTGTTGACCGCGCCGCCCGGACCCTGGCAGCTCTTCTCGCACATCCTGCGGCTCGACCCCTGGAACCGCGAGGCCCACCACCGCTTCCTCGCCTTCTTCTTCACCCGCCACGGCGGCTCCGCGAGCGCCCGCTGGGACGTCGCCTCCTTCCTCAGCCACCGCGCCCCGCTCACCTCGCCGCTGCGCCTGCTGCCCCTGGTCGCGCTCGTCGAGGACTACGACCCGTCCGCCCTTCTCGCGGACAGCACCTGGCTCCAGCCCCAGTGGACGGCGACGGCGCTCGGCATCTACCAGAACTGGTTTCCCCGGACCGCGGCCTACCGCTTCACCCCGGTCCTGGACCTGGCGTATCTGGCACACGCGCTGTACATGGCCAAGCGCGAGTTCGAGGCCCGGGAGGTGCTCACGGCCATGGGGCCCTACGCCTCCCGGATGCCCTGGAGCGCGTTCGGCGATCCCGAGGAACGGCTGACCAGGGCCCGGCGGGCCTGCGGGCTGCCGACCCCCGGCCCGGCCTGACCCGCCCGCACCACCGCACGGCCCAGCGGCACCTGTACGACACGCGTCCTGTCCACCCCCCCAGGAAAGGCTGCCCCCAGTGTCCGAGCGCACGTCCCCGCTCCGCGCGAAAGCCCCTCGCCGGGAACCGCCCGTCGCCCTCGACGACGACGCGACCCTGCACGCGATGGGCTACCCGCGGAAACTCACCCGAAGATTCCACGCGTTCGACAATTTCGCGATATCTTTTACGATCATCAACATCATCTCCGGCATATTCTCCGCCTTCGGATTCGGAATGGGCGCCGGCGGGCCGCGCATCCTCATCTTCGGCTGGATCGGCGTGTCGCTGATGGTGCTGTTCGTCGGCGCGGCGATGGGCGAGATCGCCTCCGCCTACCCGACCAGCGGCGCCCTGTACTTCTCCGCGGGCAAGCTCGCCAAGCGGCACCGCGGCGCCTGGTCCTGGTACACGGGGTGGCTGAACTTCGTCGGCCAGGTGGGCGGCACCGCCGCCACCAACTACGCCGCCGCCACCTTCATCCAGGCCTTCGTCTCGATGCAGTGGTCCTCCTACCACCCCACGCCCCAGCAGACCGTCGGCATCGCCGCGGTGATCCTGGTCGTGCAGGCGCTCGCCAACACGTACACGGTGCAGCTGGTGGCCGTGGTGAACCGGATCTCCGTGTGGTGGCTGCTGATCGGGATGGTGGTCATCGTGGCGGCCCTCACCCTCAAGCCCTCGCACCACCAGTCCGCCTCGTTCGCCAACCACTTCGTCAACACCACCGGTTTCAGCAGCGGTCTGTACGCCGCGCTGCTGGGCCTGCTGGTGACCAGTTGGACGTTCACCGGCTTCGACGGCAGCTTCCACATGTCCGAGGAGACCGTGAAGGCCACGGTCAACACCCCCAAGGGCATCATGCGCGCGATCATCTACTCGGCGCTCGCCGGACTGGTCCTGATGCTCGCCCTGGTGTACGCGATCCGCGACTACGCGGGGGAGGCGAGCTCGGCCGCCCCGCCGGTGCAGATCCTCATCGACGCGCTCGGCATGGGCACCGCCAAGCTCCTGCTGCTGATCGTGATCGGCGCCATGCTCTTCTGCGGCCTCGCCAACATGACCAGCAACACCCGCCAGATCTTCGCCTTCTCGCGCGACGGGGCGATGCCCGGCTCGCGCTGGTGGCATTCGGTGTCGCTGCGCACCCGCACCCCGGTCAAGGCGGTGTGGCTGGCGGCGGCGTGCTCGCTGGTGCTGATCATCCCCGGCTGGTGGTCGCACACCGCCTTCACCGCCATCGTCAGCGTCAACGTCGTCGGCCTCTACCTCGCCTACGGCGTGCCGATCTTCCTGCGGCTGCGCCTGGACGACTTCCAGCCCGGTCCGTGGAACCTGGGCCGCTGGGGCAGGCCCGTGGCGGCGGTCGCGGTGGCCTGGATCGTGCTGAGCAGCGTGCTGTTCATGCTGCCGCAGACCTCGCCGATCACCACCGACTCGTTCAACTACGCCCCGATCGCGCTGGGCGCGGTGCTCTTCATCGCCACCCTGTGGTGGTTCGCCACCGCCCGCCACCGCTTCCAGGGCCCCGTCAGCTACGGCAGCCCCGACGAGGTGGCCGCGATGGACCTCATCTGACACCGGCCGTCCGCGCCTGACCTCCCGGGCCGTCCCCCGCCTCTTCGGAGCGGGGGACGGCCCGCGTATGTGCGCGGGTACCCCGGATTCCGTTCCTCCAGCCGGTCGGCGTACGGCCCGACGGCGGACACACGGCGCCGGGCGCCGTGGGCCCCGGCGCGCCCGCGGGGCGGGTGGGACGCCTGCTGTCACGGCGGACACGTCCGCCACCGTGCGCTCCCCGGGCGCCATTCCCCCGGTCGGCACTTCGCAGGATGATCCTGCCTTCAACGTCCTGCCTGCCCGGTTCGTCCGCCTTCTGATCCCCGCACCGCGCCCCCGCCCGCTCACGCCGGGGGGCGCACGAAAGGACTCCTCATGCCCGGAACACGAATCACCTTCCTCGACGGCCTGGCCGGTCAGCCGCAGGCGCTGGAGCGCGTGACCGCCCAGGTGCGGCGGCAGTTGGCAGGGCCGGCCGGCGACCGGCTGCGCGCGGCGAGGCGCCCGCTCCTCGCCGGCATCGGCGCCTCGTACGCGGCGCTCGCCCTGCCGGTCGAGGTGCTGCGCGGTCATGGGGTGCCCGCCCAGCGGGTGCTCGCCAGCGAGATCGAGGAGGGGCTCGGCGGCTTCGACACCGATCTGCTGATCGGGGTGTCGCAGAGCGGCCGCAGCTCGGAGACGATCGCGGCCTTCCGGGCCGCGCGGGACGTGCCCACCCTGGCGGTCCTCAACGTCACCCCCTCCCCCCTGGGCGCCCTCGCCGCACTCACCGTCGACCTCGGCAACGAGCCCGACTCCTGCGCCTCGACCGTCGGCTTCACCGGCACGGTCATCGCCCTGGACCTGATCGCGGGAGTGCTCGCGGGCCTCGCGGGCCGCGCGGGCGACTCCTGGGACGGCGTCCCCGAACAGGCCGAGGCCGTACGGACACGGGCCGCCCACGCCGTCGCCCCGCTGCTGGCCCGTGCCGCGCGGTGCGTCGCCGTCGACTGCGTCGCCTCGGGCGCCTCCCGGGTCTGTGCGGAGGAGGCGGCGCTGCTGCTGCGCGAGGTGCCCAGGATGCCGGCCGCGGCCTCGGTCACCCGCAACTACCTGCACGGCGAGATGGAGTCGGCGGGCAACACCCTGCACCTCGTCTTCGGCCGCGGCCGCGAGATCGCCCTCGCCCGCTCGCTGTCGGCGGCCGGGCATCTGACCCTGCTGGTGACCACCGCCCGGGTCGAGGGGGCCGAGAACCTCGCCGTCGTCCGGCTGCCCGACACCGCGCCCGGCGCCCGGGTCGTCCTGGAGACGGTGGTGGCGCAGGAACTGGTGGCGGCGCTCGGCGAGGAGCGGAACGTGCCCATGGAGTCGATCGTCTTCATCAACGACGACACCAAGGAGGGCGGAGTGGTCGTGGCGGACTTCGCGCACGCCTCCCCCGTCGCCGCTCTCTGACGCAAATCTCCGCTTTCGACGGCGGAGTGCGGAATCGTCCGGCTACCCTCGGTGACATGAGGATGGCGTACGGCACACACACCCGCGTCCGGCTCGGGGCGGCCACGGCCGTGGCCGCCCTCCTGTCGCTCACCGCCACGCCGCCGTCCGCCGCCGCGCTCGGGCCCCGCTGGCACAGCTGTGTGCGGGACGCCCAGGACACCTCCGGCCGGGAGTTGGAGAAGCTGGGCGCCCGGTGCGCGGAGGTGCGAGTCCCGCTGGACCACACCCGCCCCGGCGGCCCGGCCCTCGGCGTCGCGGTGGCCCGGATCCCGGCCACCGACACCGCCCACCGCATCGGCACCCTCGTGGTCAACGAGGGCGGCCCCGCCGACCCGGTCGTCGACTATCTGCCGGACCGCCACGCCGCGCTGGGCCGGCTCGCCGCCCGGTACGACCTGGTGGGCGTCGACCCCCGCTTCACCGGCCGCAACGCGCCGCTCGACTGCCACTGGCCGACCAGCACGTACTTCCGCTCGGCGGGCGAGGACCAGGCGGGCTTCGACGGGATGACCGCCTTCCAGCGCGACCTGGCCGCCAGGTGCCGCCGCGACGCCGCCGCTCTGCTGCCCTACGCCTCCACCCGCAACGCCGCCCGCGACCTCGACCTGGTGCGCGCGGCGCTCGGCGAGCGGCGGATCTCCTATCTGGGGATCTCCTACGGCACGTATCTGGGCGAGGTCTACACCGCGATGTTCCCGGGCCGCACCGACCGGATGGTCCTCGACGGCGTCCACGAACCGCGCCACCTCGCCCCCTGGGCCGAGTACGGAACGGAGCGGGTGAACGAGAACGCCCTGCGGAACTGGGCCCGGTGGGCCGCGCGGCGCGACGCCGCCTACGGACTGGGCACCACGGCCGACGCGGTCCTCGCCACCGTGGACCGCGTCCGGACCACCGCCGCCCGCCACCCGTTCACCGTCGGCACCTTCCGCATCGACGCCCACGTCCTGCCGGTGCTCCTGTACGGCGTCCTCGGCGACGACCTGGAACAGAGCGACGCGGGCATCGCCGTCATGGTCGGCACGCTGAAGCAGGCCGCCGCGACCGGCCACGCCGAACCCGACCCCGGACTCGCGGAGCTGCTCCCGAGCCTGTTCACCGGCGAGTACTCCGCGTACGGCAGCGCCCAGACGGCGTATCTGTGCGCGGACACCCCGGGCCCGCGCGACCCGGAGGTCTACCGGCGGGCCGTCGAGCGCAGCCGCGCCGCCCATCCGCTGTTCGGGCCGATCGTCAATGACGTCACCCCGTGTCCGTTCTGGCCCGCGCCGCGCGAGCGGCCGACCGTCGTGGACAACGACGTGCCGGCGCTCATGGTGAATGCCACCGGCGATCCGCGCGTGCCGTACACCGAGGCGCGGGCCATGCACGCCAGGTGGCCGAGTTCCCGGCTGATCACGGTGAAGGACTCCTACCGGCACGCGGTGTACGGGCTCGCCTACGGCAGCGCCTGCGTCAACGGCGCGGTCAACGCCTACCTGGCCGACGGACGGCTGCCGCGCGCCGACCTCGTCTGCCCGGCGGCGCGCGGCGACGGCCCGTCGACCGGGCCGGGGCGTCAGGTGCCGTGGACCTCCAGTTCGTAGATCCGGGCCGCGCTGTTGGAGGTGTTGGCCGGGCTGGTGACCAGCAGGCGGACATAGCGGGCGGTGCGGGGGGAGACCGGGTGGTAGGTCCGGCTGGAGCGGGAGCCGGTGACGGTGGCGGCCGTGGTCCAGGAGGAGCCGTCGGCGCTGGTCCGGATCTCGAAGCCGCCGGTGTTCCAGCCGGTGTTCTCACCGCCCAGACCCGCGTGTTCGACGACGAACGACGACACGGTCCGGGCGGAGCCGAGGTCCACCTGGAGGAAGGGGCCGCTCGCGGAGGAGCACCACTTGCTGTTGTTCCGCAACGAGCCGTCCACCGCCCGGTCGGGCGACTCGGCGGCGGCACAGACGGCCGACCCGGTGGCGGTCGCGCCCCGGGCGAGGTTCGCCCCGAGCTCGGGCGCGGCCGGTACCGGAGTGGCGCCGTCCTGGAAGGAGGGCGGTACGTCGGCCGCCCCGGTGCCCCAGGCGGCGCCGGGCGCCGACCCCATGGTGTACGTGAGGGTGGCGCCGGAGGCGAGGTCCGGGTAGCGCAGATAGCTGTGGCTGGTGGGGGTGGCGTTGACGGCGAGGGCCTGCACATAGGCGCCGGAGCCGGAGGTGTTGATGGTGATGTTCCCGGCCACGCGCTGGATGAGGACGGACGGGAACTGCGGCCCGTGCAGGGCCAGCGTGTCCGCGCCGGGCGTCGCCGGATACATCCCGAGCGCGGCCCACACGTACCAGGCGGAGGTCGCGCCGAGGTCGTCGTTGCCGGGCAGGCCGCCGGCGCCGGTGGTGAAGGACTCGGCCATCACCTTGCGCACGGCGTCCGAGGCGCCGGAGGGGCGGCGGGCGTAGTTGTAGGCCCACGGCACCCCGTGCTCGGGTTCGTTGCCGATGTAGTAGTAGGGCCTGCTCTGACCGGCGTTGACCTCGGTGAAGTGGTGGTCCAGTCGCTGGACGGCGGTCTGCCGGCCGCCCATGGAGCTGATCAGGTCGGCGAAGTCGTACGGGACCATCCAGGTGTACTGGGAGGCGTTGCCCTCGGTGAAGGTGGACTGGCTCGCCGGGTCCAGCGGCCAGGTCCAGGAGCCGTCGCTCTTGTGCTGCTGGACGTAGGACGACTCGGCGTTGAAGGTGTTGCGCCACCACTGGGCGCGGGTCATGTGGGTGGTGTACGCGGAGGTGTCCCCGAGTGCCCTGGCGAACTGGGCCACCGCGAAGTCGGACGCGGAGTACTCCAGGGAGTCGGAGGGATCGTCGAGGTAGTGGCGGCTGGTGTACGCCGACTGGCGGCCCCGGATCGCGCTGCCCTGGGTGGTGCCGCCGTTGGACGCCTTCTCCATCAGGGCGAGCGCCGCGCCCGTGTCGAAGTCGCGGGCCCCGAACGCGTACAGGCTGCTCACGATGATCGGCCCCGGGTCGCCCGTCATCACGAAGTCCTCGTTGGTCTGCTGCGACCACTTGGGCAGCAGTCCGCCCTGCTGTCCGTCCAGGACCATCGACTTGGCGATGTCACTGGCCTCGGTCGGCGCGATCAGCCCTATCAATGCGGCCCAGGAGCGGTAGATGTCCCAGCCGGAGTAGTTCTGGTAGACCGGGCGGGCCGAGCGGTGCACGGCGTTGTCGAAGCCCCGGTAGTCGCCGTTGACGTCGCTGGAGATGTTGGGGCTCTGCAGGACGTGGTAGAGCGAGGTGTAGAACTTCTGGCGTTCGGCGGTGCTGCCGCCGCCGACCTGGACCCGGTTGAGCAGCTGGTTCCAGGAGTCGTCGGCCGCCGTGCGCACCGCGCCGAAGTCCCAGCCGCCGTTCTCGGCGGCCAGGTTGGCCTGGGCGCCCGCGACACTGACGTACGACAGGCCCACCTTGAACTGGACCGTGCGGTTCGCCGTGGTGTCGAAGGTGACGTAGGCGCCGGTGTTGGTGCCGGACGCGTTCGCGGAGCGGTCGGTGACGGTGGCGCCGGACCACGTCCCGAAGCCGGTGGGGGTGCGGTCGAAGCGGATGTCGAAGTAGATCTGGTACGTCTTGGACGAGCCGCAGAAGCCTCCGGCGGTCACGCTGCCGGTGAGCTCACCGCCGCTGACGTGCACGGTTCCGGCCCGGCTGCCGGTGGCGCTGCGGCCGGTGGCGACCAGCAGCCGGGAGGCGGACGAGGCGGGGTAGGTGAGTCTGCCCATGCCGGTGCGGGTGGTGGCGGACAGCTCGACGTCGGTGGCGTAGCGGTCCAGGCGCGTCTTGTAGAAGCCGGGGCGGGCGGTCTCGTTCGCCTTGGTGTGGCCCGAGGCGTAGCCGGTCCAGTTGGAGCCGGGTGAGGTGCCGAGCGCGCCGGTGACCGGCAGCAGCGGCAGGTCCTCGTTGTTGGGGCAGCCGGCGCCGTCGAAGTGGGTGAGGCTGAAGTCCTCGACGGTGGTGTCCTTGTAGCGGTAGCCGGACGGTGAGGCGGTGGGGGTGTCGGGGCTGAACTGCACGCCGCCGAAGGGCACTACGGCGCCGGGGTAGGTGCTGCCCCCGGCGCCGCCCGGCACGGGGTTGGGGGCGTTGCTGTCGTCCGTGCCGATGAACGGATCGACGTACTGGGTCAGCGGCAGCACCGCCGCGTGGGCCGGCGCCGCCGTGGCGAGGCCGACGAGGCCGGTGGCGGCCAGGGCGAGGGCGCTCAGCGCCGCCGCGTACCGGGGGCGCGGACGGGATCGGGTGGGGTGCACGGATCGGAGCACGAGGGGGGACCACCTTCTCGCGGAGGCCCGCCCGCCGTCCGGCGGGCTGCCTCGGGGACGGGGGATGCTCGGAGTGCGGGTGCGTGACGGTCGTTGTGAACGTTACCAATCAACTCAGGATTGTTGAGGTGTCCCTGACGACACGTCAAGGGCCCGGCACGTAACAAGCCGGGGAACCGGACGTCGGGGATGGGAACGTTACCAAGTCCGGGCCCCGCGAAGGCTCAGGCCGCACCAGCGGTCCCAAGGTCGGCTCATCCGGCCTGACATGCGGCTCCGTCTGCAATCATCGACACACCACCGTCCGTCGTCCGGGGACGGATCCGCCGCCGAGGAGACCCGTGAAGCGCCCGACGATGAAGGACGTGGCCCGCGCCGCCGGGGTCAGCCCCATGACCGTGTCGCGCGCGGTGTCGGGCGAGCCCGGCGTCTCGCCGGGGACGGCCGCCCGAGTCGAGCAGGCCGTACGGCAGTTGGGCTACCAGCGCAACGACAACGCCCGCAACCTACGGCGCAAGAACCCCGGCACGTCCACGATCGGGCTGGTCGTGGACGACCTGGCCAACCCCTTCTACGCGCTGATGGCCCGCTCGGTGGAGGACGAGGCGCACCGCCGCGGCTGCCTCGTCCTCGTCGGCAGCACCAACGACGAGCCGCGCCGCGAACGCGAGGTGATAGCGGCCTTCACCGCCCGCCAGGTCGACGGTCTCCTGCTGGTGCCCACCATCGGGGGCCACGGGTTCCTCAAGCAGCCGATGGAGGGCGGCACCCGGGTCGTCTGCGTGGACCGGCCCGCCAAGGGGCTGGCCGTCGACACCGTCACGGTCGACAACCGGGCGGGCGCGGAGCGGGCCGTACGCCATCTGCTCGCCCGGGGCCACACCCGGATCGCCTACCTCGGCGACCGGTTCGGCATCTGGACCCAGCGCGAGCGCCACGCCGGCTATCGCGACGCGCTGGCCGCGCATGGCATACCCGAGGACCCCGCGCTCGTACGGCACGAACTGCGCAGCCGGCCGGACGCGGCCGCGGCCCTGGCGGCGCTGCGGGCCCTGGGCCGGCCGCCCACCGCCCTGTTCACCACGAACGACGTCATCACCATGGGGGTGATGGGCGCGCTCGGGGACGCCGACCGCGTCGACGTCGTCGGCTTCGACGACTTCCCCCTCGCCGACCGCCTCAGCCCGCCGCTCAGCGTCGTCAGCCAGGACCCGGTCGCGCTCGGCGCCACCGCCGCCCAGCTGCTGTTCTCCCGGATCGACGGCGACCGCTCGGCGCCCAGGTCCGTCGTCCTGCTCACCCGGCTGATCGTCCGCGGCGGCCCGGAACGGCACGACTCCTGACCTCGCCCGGCGCGACGGCCGCGACGAGCCCTCGGTGCGCCCGCGCCGCTCCCCGCACGCGGCCGACCGGCGCGCCGCGGTCCGCACGCGACACGGTCAGGGGGTGTCGCCCGCCCAGTCCCAGTGGTGCGGGTCGCCCGGCCGGGGTCCGTACCACGCGCGGCCGCCCGGGCCGTGCGAGCCGATCTCCGTGGCGAGGGCCGCGCCTTCGCCCAGCTGCCGCTCGGTCCAGCCGGTGACGTCGAGCAGCAGCCCGTCCAGCGGGCCCGCCACCAGCTCGCGGTAGACACGCCCCGGTCGCGGTCCGGGGTCCGGATCGTCGTGGTCGGCCCCGTAGACCCGGCGCCGTATCAGCTCGTCCATACCCGTCAGCGTGCCACCCACCACTGACAACGCCGGTTCCGGGCGCGGTGACCCGGGTGCGCCGCCCGGGGTGCGGCCCCCCGTGCGATCGCCGATCGTGGTGTCCCGACGGCATTCGGAATCCGCCGGTCCGGGCGCCGGGCGCGGCGGCGGAGCGGCAGTCAGGGCGGCGCGCGATGGAGCTGGAAACCCGGGTCGACGGCCTCATGGACGGGCTCCGCGCCGACCTGGAACGGCTGGCGGCGATCCCCTCGATCGCCTTCCCCGGCTTCCCGCCCGGTCCCGTCGAGGAGGCGCACGACCTGGTGGTGGAGCTGCTCCGGGACGCCGGGGTGCCCCACATCGAACGGCTCGACCTCCCCGGCACCGCCCCGGTGGTCTACGGGCGGATCCCCGCCCCGTCCCCGGACGCGCCCACCGTGCTGCTCTACGGCCACTACGACGTCCAGCCCCCGGGCGACCGGACTCTCTGGCTCTCCCCGCCGTTCGAGCCGACGCCCGTCGAGGGCGGGCTGCGGGCCCGGGGCATCGCGGACGACAAGTCCAACGTCATCGCCCACCTCGGGATGCTGCGGGTGTACGGGGGGCGCCCGCCCGTCGGCGTCACGATCGTCATCGAGGGGCAGGAGGAGTACGGCAGCGCCTTCGACACCTACCCGCCGACCGACCCCGAGCGGTTCGCCTGCGACGCGATGGTCGTCGCCGACCTCGGCAACCTCCGCCCCGGCACCCCGACCCTGACCACCGGGCTGCGCGGGGCGGCCGAGGTGACGGTCGAGGTGCGCACCCTGGACGAGCCCCGCCACAGCGGCGAGTTCGGCGGGGCGGCGCCCGACGCGCTGCTGGTCCTGCTCAAGGCCCTGGCCACACTGCACGACCTGCACGGCGACGTGGCCGTTCAGGGCCTGCGCCGCGACCCGTGGACCGGGACGACGTACACGGAGGAGGAGTTCCGTTCGCTGGCGGGCGTACGGGAGGGGCTTCCCCTGATCGGATCCGGGTCGCTCGGTGAACGGCTGTGGAGCGGGCCCGCGATCACCGTGATCGGCCTGGACGCGCCGGCCGTCGAGCACGCCGCCTCGGCGGTGGTCCCCTATGCCCGGGCCAAGCTGAACCTGCGCTTCCACCCGCTCCAGGACCCGCGCGAGGCACAGCGCGGACTCGTCGACCATCTGCGCGCGCTGCGCCCCTTCGGCATCCCGCTGACCGTCACCCCCGGCGACACCGGGCCCGGATACGAGGCGGCCACCGGCGGTCCCGCCTACCGGGCAGCGCTCACCGCGCTGAAGGAGGCGTGGGGCGAGGAAGCCTCGTACGTCGCCACGGGCGGCTCCATTCCCCTGGTCAACGGCCTGGCCGAGGCGGCGCCGGGTGCGGAGGTGCTGCTGTTCGGGGCCCAGGACAGCATGTGCAACCTGCACGCCCCCAACGAACGGGTCCTCTTCTCCGAACTGCGCGGCACCGTGATCGCCATGGCCGCGTTCGTCCGCGAGTACGCGGAGAACTTCACCCGGGGCGAGGCGCGCGGCGGAGCGGGGGCCGCCCGGTGAGCGGCGTGGGCGGCGTGGGCGGCCCCGGCGGGGCGGCTGGGACCGGCGGGACGGCTGGGCCCGGGGGGTCTGCGGGGTCCGGCGGGTCTCCCGGGCCGGTCGAGCCGGTCGCCCCGGGAGGACCGGGCGGTACACCGCTGGAACCGGTCGGACCCGGTGAGCCGGGCGGTCCCCCGGGGCCGGGCGGCACCGCTTCGACCGAGCCGCCCGGCCCGCCGCCGAAGCGAAGGCTCGCGTTTCCGAGCGCGCTCACCGTCCTCGCGATCGTCACCGTCGCCGTGTGGCTGCTCGCCTTCCTCATCCCCTCGGGCCAGTACGACCGCGACGACAAGGGCGCCCCCGTCCAGGGCACCTATCACCGGGTCTCCTCCGGCCAGAGCTTCGTCGACCGCCTCAACGACCTCTTCCTGGCCCCGGTCAACGGTCTGTACGGCATCCGGGACTCCACCTCCGGCGCGGTCGGCCCCGATCTGACCGGTGATCTGTACGGCAGCGCGGGCGTGTTCCTGTTCGTCCTGGCGATCGGCGCGTTCATCACCGTCGTCTTCGCCACCGGCGCCCTCGACCGGGGCATCGAGCGCCTCGCCCACCGGCTGCGCGACCGCGGCGCCCTGCTGATCGCCGGGGTGATGCTGGTCTTCTCGGTGCTGGGCACGGTGGAGGGCTTCGCCGAGGAGACGCTCGGGTTCTACGGACTGCTCGTGCCGATGATGCTCGCGCTCGGCTACGACCGGATGGTGGCGGTCGGCACGGCGATCCTGGGCGCCGGGGTGGGCGTGCTCTGCTCGACCGTCAACCCCTTCGCCACGGGCGTCGCCTCCTCCGCCGCCGACATCTCGCTGGGCGACGGCATCGTGCTGCGCTTCGTGATGTGGCTGGTGCTCACGGCGGTCACCATCACCTACGTCGTGCGCTACGCCCGGCGCGTCCAGAAGGTGCCCGGGCGCTCGTTGAGCGGTTTCCTGCCCGGGGACCGCGAGCGGACGGCGACGGACGCGGGCGAGGCCCCGCGCCTCACCGGCACGCACCAAGCCGTGCTGGTGGTGCTCGGCCTCGTCTTCGCCTTCATGATCTTCTCGGTGGTGCCGTGGTCGAGCGCGCTGACGGGCAAGGCCGACGCCACACCGTACTCGTTCGAACTGGGCTGGTCCTTCCCGCAGTTGGCGGCCCTGTTCCTGTGCGCCGCGGTACTCGTCGGCATGGTGGCCCGCCTCGGGGAGCAGAAGACCAGCTCGACGATCGTCCAGGGGGCGGGGGACTTCGTCTCCCCCGCGCTCGTCATCATGCTGGCCCGCGGGGTCACCGTGATCATGAACAACTCGCGGATCACGGACACGGTCCTGCACTCCATCGAGGGCGTGGTGAAGGGCACCTCGTCCGGCGTGTTCGCCATCATCGTCTTCGTGGTGAACCTGCCGCTGGCCTTCCTGATCCCCTCCACCTCCGGCCACGCCACCCTCGCCATGCCGATCCTCGCCCCGCTGGCCGACTTCGCGGGCGTCTCGCGCGCGGTGGTCGTCACCGCCTGGCAGGCGGCGAGCGGCTGGATGAACCTGTGGGTGCCGACGACGGCGGTGACGATCGGCGGGGTCGCCCTCGCCAAGGTCGGCTACGACAAGTACCTGCGGTTCGTCTGGCCCCTGCTGGTCATTCTCGCCGTGCTGATCTGCGGATTCGTGGCGCTGGGCGCGGCCGTCACCTGAGCGGCGGGGCAGGGGCCTACACCCTGCGGTGGGCCGGGTGGTCGCCCATCAGGGCGTCCGTCACCAGGCGCACCCCGCGGGCGAGCCGGCCCAGCTGGTCCAGCTCCGTCGCGTACATGCGGATGGTGTTCTCGATGACCGCCTCCGCGACGCCCAGCGTCGGCAGTTCGGCGCGGCTGGTCTGGAGGGCGACCCGGACCGCGCGCATCTCGTGCTGGAGCTGGAGCTGGGCGTGCCGGGCGAGGATGACGTGGTGGCGCGTCAGCGGTGAGTAGCCGGCGTAGCGGGCCGGCAGCAGGTCGCGCAGCCAGCGGGTCGCGGTGCGTTCCCAGTCCCGCGTCCCGGGTTCCTTGACCTGACAGGGCCAGTCCGGGCTGAGCGCGATGGTGGGGGCCGTGTGGGGCATTCTCGTCGCTTCCGAAGTTGTCGAACTCTGATCGAGAGGTGGGGAGGGGGCGGCCCCGGCCTAGGGGTTGGCCGAGGCCGCCCGTGGGCGTCCGCCCGGATCCGAAAGCCTGGATCGGACGTCCGGCTGACGCGAGGAGGGGGGCGTCACGTCGGCTGTCCGCTCTGGGAGGGCGTGGGGAAGCGCCTTCCTTGGCATCTGGGGGATCGGGGGGATCGCCTCCGCCTCAGTAAACATATATACCGTTGAGTAAACAAGGGTATGAAAAAATTCATGCGCACGTACGGTGTGAAGATCCTGAGGAGCCCCACCGGGGAAACGGGCCCGAATCGGGTCCTACAGGAAGAAACCGTGCTGGTCGGCGGCCTGCTCGTACTCTTCGAGGCGCGCCTGGGTCCGCTCCGGGTCGGCGTCCGCCATGGCCTGGAGAAGAGCGGCCGCGAGCACGCCCGGCGCCGCGTACGAGTCGAACACGAGCCGCGACCCGGTGCCCGCGGTGAACGCCACGTCGGCCTCGTCGACCAGCGGCCCCAGGGTGGTGTCCGTGATCAGCGCGATGCGCAGCCCGGCGCTGCGGGCGGCCCGCAGCGCGGCCAGGGTCTCCTTGGCGTGCCGGGGCATGGCGAAGGCCAGCACCCAGGTGCCGCCCGCCGAGCGCGACTGGAGCAGCGCGTCGTAGGCGACGCTGCCGCCGCGCGTCACCAGCCGCACATCGGGGTGGATGCGCCGGGCCGCGTACGCGAAGTACTCCGCGAGGGACACGGAGATCCGCAGCCCGAGGACGGTGAGCGGAACCGAAGCTGCCAGCTCGCGGCCGGTCTCCAGGACCTGGTTGGTGTTGGCCACCAGCCTGCGCACGTTCTCCAGGTTCTCGATCTCGGCGTCGACCGCCGCCTGGAGCTCGTTGTGGCGGATCTCCTCGCGGGTCTCCGGCGAGCCGGCCACCGCGCTCAGCGCGATCGGCTGGAGCACGTCCCGCAGCGCCGGATAGCCGCTGTAGCCCAGGGAGACGGCGAAGCGGGTCACGGACGGCTGGCTCACCCCGGCCCGCTCGGCGAGCTCGGTGATGGAGAGGAACACGGCCTCGGTGAGGTGGTCGATCAGGTACTGGGCGATGCGCCGCTGCCCCGGGGAGAGGCGGTGGCCGTCGAAGAGGGCCCGCACCCGGTCCGCCGCGGGGCGCTCGTGGTGCGACGCCTGCCCGCTCGGCGTGATCGCGGCCGCCTGGGCGCGCGCCTTCTGCCCCGATGACACCGGCGGGCCTCCTTCTCATGCCATGTGTGCTCAAAACATAGCTCACCGCCGCGACGGGCAGGCGCCCGTTCCATCCGCTGGTCACCCGCGTACGCGCGGGGCTCCGGCGGCCCCGTCCGGATCCTCGTGCACGGTGGCGTCCCCCGCTCGATCGGCCTCCCTCGCACGGCGGGCGCCGCCCGTACTCCGGTTGCCTCGTCACCCTCGGCGCCCGCCATCTCCGCCCGGGCCGAACACCGCTGCGGGCAGGGCCTGTTGGGGGCCGCGGCGAGCGCGATACCGGCCGGGAAACGACCCGCCGTGACCGACCGCTCCCCCGTACCGCCTAAAATCGTGCCGCCGGCGGGACGCGCCGGCGGCCAGGAGGGACAGCGCGCGGTGAACAGCGACAGTGACGTACCGATCTACGCCCAGCTCATACGGGAACGGGGTGACGTCCCTGGCGACGTGCGCCGGGAGGCCGAGCAGATCCAGCGCCACCTGGAGCAGGTGATCATGCCGTTCCGCCCGGGCCTGCCGACGCCGGGTTTCTTCCGCTGACCACCCGCCCCACCGCGTCGGCGGAAGCCGGTCAGGACACCGCCTTCGGGCACAGCAGCCTCGGCCCGCCGTCGCCCTTCAGCTTCGCGCTGACGCATCCGGCGGGGACGCCGTGGGACGCGGTGGCCCCGAAGTTGGCGGTCACCGTCAGCACACCGGCGCCGAAGACGGTGCGCTGCACGGCGCGGTCGGCGGTCAGCCAGCGGAAGGACGTCAGCCGCTCGGTGCCCGCTTTCTGGTGCAGCGGGGCGAAGTACCGTTGCAGCGCGGCCAGTTCGGGCCCGTCCTTCTTCAGGGCGGGGCCGTCGAGGACGTAGTTCAGCGGGATGTTGTAGAGCATCGCCAGCATCGCCCGGGTCGTCTTCTGCCGCGGCAGCTTCCCGTAGGACAGCTCCCAGCGCTCGACGTTGACGAGCGAGCCGTGCAGGGCGGTCTCGTACAGCGGGACGCGGTACCGGGGGTCGTACATCTCCCGGGCGAGGTCGGCGGGCAGGTCGACCGGCTTGAAGAACGTTTTGGGCGCCTTCTCGGGGGCGTATCCGCCCCACACCTCCTTGTCGCGCTGGAGCGGCCACAGGCCGTCGCCGACGGGGGTGGCCGATCCGTGGTCGAAGGCGAGGACCTGGTTGGCCCAGGCGCGGGCGGACTCGGAGCCGAGGACGAGCCCGCCGTCGGTGAGGCGCCGCATCCGGGCGAGGCGGTTGGCCCGGTCCCGCGCCTTGGTCATGGGGTGGGCGCGGCTGTGGTCCCGGAAGAGGTCTCCGGCCGCGTCGACGTCGAGGAAGTAGCTGTCGGCGCCGTTGGCCACCATCTGGCGGGTGCGGTCGGCGAGGAGGTGACTGCCCGGCTCGGTCTGCTCGAACGCCTGCGAGCTGAGGTAGCAGCCCCGGTTGCCGAACCCGGTCTCCGGCTTGCCCCGGGCGTCGGTCACGCAGTGGTCGGGGTAGACCCGGCCCGGCCACGCCGAGCTCGGGGAGTCGGCGGTGGCGGGGTCCTGCCCGTTGGCGAAGGAGTCGTACGGGCCGACGAGGTAGCCGCTCCTCTCGGCGGTGCGCACGGCCTGGGAGCTCATCGGGTCGTTGCCCGCGTCGTAGCCGAGCCACATCCGGCTCACCCCCAGCCGGTGCAGCTCCCGCACGCCCCGCGGGGTGCGCGCGTCGCCCCACAGATAGGCGTGGAAGGCGCCGAGCAGCCGACCGTCGGCGGGGTTGGCCCTGATCTTGTCGCGCAGGCTGCCGAGCCGGCCGTGCTCGGAGAGCCAGTCGCGGTAGTCGACGGCCGGGGCCACCGGGTTGCCGTCGGTGAGGGCGAAGGTGACGGTGTACGCGCGGGTGTCCTCGCCCCGGTCGAAGGTGTGGGTGGCCGTGCCGCGCAGCCGGCCGCCCTCGGAGGCGAACCGCAGCGAGGTGCCGATGTCGGTGGGGACGAGGTAACTCGCGCCGCGCCCGCCGTACGTATAGCCCCACATCGGCATGGTGAGGGCGCCGGAGCCCAGGTCGATCGGGTCACCGGTCAGGCCGCGCTCGGGCGCGCTCCAGAAGGCGTCGCCCACGGGGATGTTCAGGCCCTCGCCGCGCGGCAGCTGGAGGTCGGAGGCGGACGCGTCGGTGCCGGTGACCGGCCAGCGCACCTCCCCGTCGCGTCCGGCCGCCATGTCGACGCGCAGCCGCCCGCGCTCGGCGACGGCCGTGACCGTCAAACCCTTCGCGGGGTACGTCCAGCGGGCTCCCCCGCGGATCCGGGTGACCGGACCGGGCCGGCCGAGGCCGGTGGCGGCCGGGGCGGACAGCTCCAGCTCTCCCCCGGCGGCCGGGTGCGCGCGTACGGCCAGTGAGGCGGTGTCGATGACGGCGGTGCCGCCCCGGACGGGGACGGTCACCTTGCCGTCTCCGTCGGGGGCGGAGACCTCGGCGCCGTTCGCCGTGGTGCATCCGGCGAGTGCGGCGAGGGCGAGGGCGGCGGCGAGGCCGTGGGCGGCGGCACGGCGGGGTGTCCGGGCCGGGGCCGGGAGGATTGATCTCATGGGTCGTGAATAGTCGTGTCCCCTAAGAGGGTTCTAAGAGGGCGGGCCGCCGGGCGCCGGACGATCCGTACACCCACCGCCTCCTCCGTCGGCCCGCAGGGCTCAGGGAAGGGTGACTTCGACGCGGAGCGGCAGGTGGTCGGAGGCTTCGCTGTCGAGGACCCGCGCCTGCTGGGGGGCCACGGTGGAGGAGGCGAGGACGTAGTCGATGCGCTTGCGCGGGTTGCGGACGTCGAAGGTGTATCCCGCGCCCTCCCCCGCCTTGCGCCACGCGTCGGCGAGGATCCTGGTCAGTACGCCGACCTCGCCGGCCGCCGGAGGGGCGTTGAGGTCGCCCATCAGCAGGGTGGGACGGCTGGAGCTCTTGATGACGTTGCCGACGGCGTCGGCCTGGGCGAGGCGCTCGGTCTGCGAGGTGTGCTCCAGATGGGTGTTCAGGACGCGCACCGCCGTGCCGTTCACGTCGATGTCGGCCTCGAGGAGGCCGCGTTGCTCGCCCTGGCGCGGGCGGGGCAGCGGGGTGTTGTGCGCCGCGACGACCGGGAACCGGGACAGGATCGCGGTCCCGTACTCCCGCCGCGGCGCCCCGGCCCGCGGCGGGTCGAGGCTGAGGTTGGCGCCGTAGGCCACCTGCATCCCGAGGCGCTCCGCGAGCCAGCTCGCCTGGTCCACGAAGTCGCTGCGCGCGTCGTAGTGCCGGTCGACCTCCTGGAGACCCACGACGTCGGCGCCGCTGTCCTTCACCACCGCGGCGATCCGGTCGAGGGCGAGGGCGTTGTCGGAGTCCGCGCCGTGGTGGATGTTGTAGGTCAGCACGGTCAGGGTCTGAGGTGCGGCCGCCGCCGAGGACGTCGGTGCGACGGCCAGGGGGACGAGCATCAGGACGAGTGCCAGCGCGGGCCTGGCGCACACACGGATCACGGAACACCTCTGTCTTCGAAGTCTGCGGAAGTCGTCGTACGGGCCCGCGCACAACCCGGAGCATGCCGACACGCCCTGACGGGGTGGGTGCTGCCTGGGGCCGTCAGAGCGACATCGACACGGGCGTGAACGGGACGGGGGATGGGACGGTGGACGGGGGGTGGGTTCGCTGCCTTGCTGTCTAACTCCCCACTTACCGAGCAAGGTTGACAAAAATCATCCGATTGGATGGAAAAGCGCCCTCTTGGCCCGTGTGAAACGGCGAAGAAGAGGAGCGTTTCGACGCCCTCCGGGCGGACCTGTCCCGGCCTCCCGGGAGCCCCCTCAAGATCCACTTTGACCGTGCTCAGACAACGCTATGATCCGTGCGCGCGTTCCCGGCCGACCGGGGGGTCGGCTTTCCGCCAACGGGCACGCGCACCCCCCTGACCAAGGAGAACCATGACCTCACAGGTCGCACGGGCGCCAGGGCGCCCGCGGAGCGTGTGGCACCGTGCCCTCGCCCTGGCCGCCGGTCTCATCATGGCCATCGGCACCCTGCTCTTCACCGGCACCACCACCGCCCGGGCGGACGACGCGCACGAGCTCACCTACACCCTGGCATCCGTCGACAAGGGCTCCGCGGAGCCCGCGGCCTGGCAGGTCGCGGCGATGGCCGAGTGGCGGTTCGCCCAGTACTTCGCCTTCGACACCGACTGCCAGGGCCAGCTCAAGCCCGGCGCGAAGTGCATGCTCTCCTACCTCGGCACCGAGAACCCGGTGCAGGCCACCGACGTGTACACCACCGGCTTCCGGCTGGTCTCGCTGCCCGGCCACTCCGAGGGCGCGGGCCGCGCCATCGTGTTCTGGATCGAGCGCACGGACAGCGCGCTGCTGCTGCACGTACGGGCGGACGGGCCGTGGAGCCTGAGCGAGTGGCTCACCTACAACACGCCGGTCGCCACCATCATCTGGGACCAGTACGCCAAGAACCTGTCGTACGGGATCACCCATGGCGAGTGGCACCAGTGGGCGTACCCCGACGGCTTCCTGGAGCACCTCGACTCGCAGTGCCGCTACCCGGTCGACCTGGCGCGCAACGCGCACATCCCCTGCGAGATGGGGCACCTCTACTGGCCGTGGCAGTACGGTCCGCCGGACGGGCAGAACACCTGGGGGTGCGCCGCCCACGGCGGCGCGGTCTCCCCGGCCGCGAACCGGGCCATCGACGCGGCCTGTTCGCAGGTCGCGGCGGGCACCTGGTACAGCTGGGGCGGCGGCCACGGAGCCTCGCCCGGTGCCTCCTACGGGTGGGTGGACCAGTCGGATCCCGAACGCAGCAAGAACGACCCGTACCGCAAGGGCTTCGACTGCTCGGGCCTGGTGCGGTGGGCCTGGTCGCAGGCGGTGGGCTACGACGTCATGGGCAACACCACCGCCGCGGGCATCTTCAGCCTGCCGGGACAGCGGCTCGGCACGGACACCACGGCGCTCAGCCCGGGTGACATCGTGTTCTGGGGCAAGCGGTCGGTGCACCACGTGGCCATCTACCTGGGCGCGGGGAAGATCGTCGAGGCGCGCGAGTCCGACACCCATGTGATGGTCTCGGACCTGAACAGCCACAACATGGCTGACTACGCGGGTGGTCTGCGGTTCATGGGCGGGGCGGGCTCGGGCAACCACATGACGTGGGGAACGGGTATCAACGTCCGTTCCGCCGCGGCCCGTTCGGCCTCGGTCGTCACCACCTTCCCCGGTCCGACGGCGATCACCATCGACTGCCAGAAGCACGGCGAGTCGGTCACCGCCGAGGGCATCACCAACGACGTCTGGTCCCATCTGCCGGACTACAACGGCTGGGTCAGCAACATCTTCGTCAAGGGCGCCTACTGGCTCGACGGGGTGCCCGACTGCGGCGGTGCGAGCGGCTCCGGGGAGCACTCGACCTGGGGCGACAGCGTCAACGTACGCTCCACGCCCTCGCGCTCCGGCTCGGTGGTCACCACCTTCTCCGCCCCCACCGCCATCCACATCGACTGCCAGAAGCACGCGGAGTCGGTGACGGCGGAGGGCATCACCAACGACGCCTGGTCGCACCTGCCCGACCTGGGCGGCTGGGTGAGCAACATCTTCGTCAGGGGCGCGGCCTGGCTCGACGGTGTGCCGGACTGCGGCGGTGGCACGTCGACCGGCAACAACAGCACCTGGGGCACCGACGTGAACACCCACGCGCACCCCACCACCACCTCCGCGGTGAAGAGCACCTTCTCCGGGCCGACCCCGGTGAAGATCGGCTGCCAGAAGCACGCCCAGTCGGTGACCGCCGAGGGCATCACCAACGACGTGTGGTCGTACCTGCCCGACTACGGGGCCTGGATCAGCAACATCTACCTCAAGGGCCCGGCCTGGCTGGACGGTGTCATGGACTGCACCCGGCCGCCGGCCCTGGACCCGGACACCGGCAGCGGAGGCGGCACCAGCGCGGGCGCCGACGGTATGTTCAGCACCTGGGGCACCGGGGTGAACACCCATGCGCGTCCGTACGTCACCTCCGACGTGAAGAACACCTTCAGCGGCCCGACCCAGGTCAGGATCGGCTGCCAGAAGCACGCGCAGTCGGTGACGGCCGAGGGCGTCACCAACGACGTGTGGTCGTACCTGCCGGACTACAACGGCTGGGTCAGCAACATCTTCGTCAAGGGCGCCTACTGGCTCGACCGGGTCATCGACTGCACTCGGCCGCCCGCCCTGGACCCGGAGACCAGGGCCTGACCGCTGTGCGGTGAACGGCACGACGCCCGGGCGTCCGCTCCCTCCGGGGAGTGGACGCCCGGGCCTTTTCCGCCGGTACGCGGGCCCGACCGTCTCAGAACGTCAGGTTCCAGCTGTCGATCCGGCCGGTGTCACCGCCCGCGTTGTCGTTGACGCGCAGCTTCCACGTGCCGTTGGCCACCCGCGCGGACGCGTCGACGGTGTACGTCTGGTGGATGTCGTCCGCGCTGCCGCCGGTGTGGTTGTGCAGGGTGTACACGGTGCCGTCGGGGGCGACGAGGTCGACCTTCAGGTCGCCGATGTAGGTGTGCACGATGTTCACCCCCACCTTGAGCGCGGCCGGGGCGTTGCCGGTCACGCCGGTGACGGTGAGCGCGCTCTCCACGGTGGTGTTGTCGCCGATGGCGACGTCGGCCGTGTTCTCGAAGTACGCGCCCGGCGGGACGGTGCCGCCGACCGCCTTGAGCGCGTCGACCTGGCCCTCGCCGAAGAACGCGTTCTTGGCGGTGGTGCCGGTGCACCGGCTGTCCGACGGGCAGGCGACGTCGTTGGCCTGGACGGCCAGCTTGTCGCGGAGCTGGGCCGGGGTGATCCCCGGGGTGGCGCTCGCCAGGAGCGCGGCCACTCCCACGACGTGCGGGGAGGCCATCGAGGTGCCGCTCTTCGTGCCGTACTTGCCGCCCGGCAGGGTGGAGTAGACGCCGTTGGAGCCGTCGCCGCCCGGGGCCGCGACGTCGATGACGCCGTTGCCGAAGTTGGAGTAGGACGCCTTCACGTTGCCGCTGCCCATCGCCGAGACGGTGACGACGCCCGGCAGCTCGGTGGGGATGTCGAGGCAGGCGTTGGTGATGCGGCGGGTGGTGGGCGTCGAGTCGTTGGGGCTCTCGGTGTCGGTCGTCTTGTTCGCGAGGTCGTAGTTGGAGTTGCCCGCGGCGGCGACCTGGAGGGAGCCCTTGCCCTCGGCGTACGCCTGGGCGCGCCGCACCCCCTCGATGATGGCGGCCTGGTCGGCGTTGTCCGGGCAGTTGAACTGCCACGGGTCGGTGTAGTAGCTGTTGTTGGTGACCTTGAAGCCGTGGTCACCGGCCCACATCAGACCGCAGACGGTGTTCTCCGCGTAGAAGAGCGTCGAGCCCGGCTCCGCCAGGCGGACCGAGGCGATCTTCACTCCGGGGGCGACGCCGACGACGCCCTTGCCGTTCCTGGCGGCGGCGATCGTGCCCGCGACGTGCGTGCCGTGGCTGTCGACATCGCGCCAGGCGCCGGCGCGGGTGTCCGGCTTGCCGTAGGCGCAGGAGACGGAGTCGGCGGCGTCGAAGTTGGCGGAGAGGTCCTGGTGCTGGTCGTCCACACCGGTGTCGAGGACGCCCACCTTCACCGAGGACGATCCGGTGGAGACCGCCCAGGCCTGGTCGGCCTTGATCTGGCTCATGTCCCAGCGCACCGGCTCACCGGCCGGGGTGGTCGACTGGGCCGGGTTGGCGGGCAGCGCCGGGTTGTAGGCGTCGGCCGGGACGTCCGCGGTGCGGGTGGCGCCGACCTGCTGGACTCCGCCGACGCCCCGCATGGTGGCGGCGAAGGTGCCGGAGGCGGAGTGGGCGACGATGACGCCGATCGCGTCGAAGGAGGAGAACACCGTGCCGCCGTTGGCGGTGACGGCCGAGCGCACTGCCGAGGTGTCACCGGGGGCGGTGATGACCAGGTAGGCACGGGTGCCCGCGGCCCAGGCCGCCGTGGTGCGGGCCGTGACCGGCGCGGTCGCGCGGGCCGGCGCGGTGGCGGACGGGGCGACGGGCTGGGTGCTCGCGAGGGCGGGAGCCGCGAAGGTCAGCGCGGCTCCGAGGGCGACGGCCCCGGCCAGGAGGCGTCGGGGGCGTCTGGATATGGGGGGTATCAATGCGTCCTCCGATGACCCGACAGGCACGGGTGGCACCTACCGGGTCGTACGAAACGAGTGGTGGACGCAAGATGTCAGATGATCAGCCGGGGAGGGAAGGGGCTTTCGCGGTGCGGGTGTTCATCTGCGGCACGCACACTGTGCCCACGAGGCCATCACCGCCGTCACCGGCCCTCCGCCCGGACGCGGGCGGTCAGAGCGCGTGCCCGGTCGTCGCGTCGACGTGGGCGGGCACCTCCTCGTGGCGGTCTCCCACCGAGAGCGTGCCGCTGGGCTCGAACATGAGGATCGAGGCACCGGTCGGCGCGGAGGGTTTGTGCTCGGTGCCGCGCGGCACGGTGAAGACCGAGCCGGTGGTCAGCGTCACGGTCCGCTCCCCGCCGTCCTCGCGCAGCGCGATGCGCAACTCCCCGTCGACCACCAGGAAGAACTCGTCGGTGTGGTCGTGGACGTGCCAGATGTGCTCGCCCTCGACCTTGGCGACCCGTACGTCGTAGTCGTTGACGCGGGTGACGACGCGGGGACTCCACAGGGCGTCGAAGGAGGCGAGGGCACGGTCGAGGGCGATGGGCCGGGCGGCGGGGGTGTCGTCGGTGACGGGGTGGTTGCTCATGGGCCCATCCTCGGATGTGCCACCGCCCCGCCGTGAGTGCTAGAAATCGCACATGCCGCAAGATTCCTCGCACGGGACGCACGGGACGCACGCGTCGCGCACCCACCGGGTCGTCGTGATCGTCGACGAGAACTCCAACCCCTTCGAGCTCGGCTGCGTCACCGAGGTGTTCGGGCTGCGCAGGCCCGAACTCGGCCGCGAGCTCTACGACTTCACCCTGTGCGCCCCGGAGACGGACACCCTGATGCGGGACGGGTTCTTCACGCTCACCGGAGTCGCGGGGCTGGACGCGGCCGACAGCGCGGACACCCTGATCGTGCCCAACCGGCCGGACACCGACGTGCCCCGGCGCCCCGCCGTCCTCGACGCCGTACGGCGGGCGCACGCGCGCGGGGCGCGGCTGGTCGGGATGTGCAGCGGCGCCTTCACCCTGGCCGAGGCCGGGGTCCTCGACGGGCGCCGGGCCACCGCGCACTGGCAGTGGGCCGAAGCGTTCCGGGCCCGCTTCCCCTCGGTCGACCTGCGGCCGGACGTGCTGTTCGTCGACGACGGTGACATCCTCACCTCCGCGGGGAGCGCCGCCGCCCTCGACCTGGGGCTGCACCTGGTGCGCCGGGACCATGGAGCCGAGGTGGCCAACGCGGTGAGCCGGCGGCTGGTGTTCGCCGCCCACCGGGACGGCGGGCAGCGGCAGTTCGTGGAGCGGCCGGTGCCGGACACCCCGGACGAGTCGCTGGCGCCGGTGCTCGCCTGGGCGCAGGAGCGGCTCGGCGCACCCCTCACGGTGGCCGACCTCGCCGCCCGCGCGGCCGTCAGCCCCGCCACCCTGCACCGCCGCTTCCGCGTCCAGCTCGGCACCACCCCGCTGGCCTGGCTCATCAGCGAGCGGATCGCCCTCGCCTGCCGTCTCATCGAACGGGGTGAGCGACGGCTCGACGTGGTCGCCCGGAGCAGCGGCCTGGGCACCGCCGCCAACCTCCGGTCCCGGCTGCGCCGCGAGACGGGCCTGAGCCCCTCGGCGTACCGGCGGCGCTTCGGGCCGGAACCGGCGCCCGTACCGGGCTGACGGCAGGACGACAGCACACGCGGACGGCATCCGGCCGCCTGCGGAGGAGTCACCCGCGCGCCCGCACCCGTCTCTCCGGGGACGGGGCCAGGGCCGGGGACGGGGACGGGGACGGGGTCAGCCCGCGCAGTACGTGTCCTTCTCGGGGCGCTCCCCCGTGGTGAGGAACGTGGTGACCGCGCGGTCGCCGCACGCGTTGCCGTTGTCCAGGTACATCCCGTGGCCGCCGTGGTCGACGGTGACCAGACGGGCCCGGTCGCCCCAGGCCCGACGCATCTTCAGGGCGCCGAAGTACGGCGTCGCGGGGTCCCGCAGGCCCTGGATCATCAGAATGTTGGACGGGCCGTCGTCGGTGACGCGGACCGGCTTCTCGGCGGGCCCCTCCTTGAAGAAGGCGCAGGGCACGATGTTGACCGGACTGCCCGCCGTGAGCGGGTGGCGGAGCCGGTCGGCCGCGACAGCCCGCTCGTACGTCCCGGGTGTCCGCCGGGGCCAGCTCACGTCGTTGCAGATGACCCCCACGGTGGCCGCCGCGTCCTGGTCGCTGAGGGGCTCGGCGAGCGGCGGGGGCAGGACCGGCGTCACGGCGGGGTCCTGGGCCTGCTGGACCAGGCGCGCCAGCATGGGGAAGGAGCTGTCCGAGTAGAGGGCCAGCTGGAGCGCCTGGCGCAGGTGGTTGCCGGTGAGCGCGACACCGTTGGTGGTCGTCTCCCTCGGCTGTACGTCGAGCTTCGCCGCCAGCGCGAGGAACAACGGCCGTACGTCTGACGGGCGTTGGGCCAGTCGCAGCCCCTGGGCCTCCCGGGCCGGGTCCGAGGCCCAGGCCGCGAAGTCGGGGAAGCGGATGTCGGCCGCCGGTGCCATGTTCGCCAGCCAGCCGCGCTCGACGCGGCGCGGGTCGGGGTCGCCGTTGCTGTCGAGCACCCAGCGGTCGGTGTGCTGGGGGTAGGACTGCGCGTACACCGCGCCCACATAGGTCCCGTACGAGACGCCGTACGCCGACAGTCTGCGCTCGCCGAGCGCCTGGCGGAAGCGGTCGATGTCGCGGACCTCGTTGCGCGTGGTGAAGCTGCGCAGGACCGCGCCCCCGTTGCGCTCGCAGGCCTCGGCGACGCGGCGGGACCGGGCGACGTTCTCGCTGATGTCGCCGCCGGGGCCCGGCCAGGACCGCAGGTTCACCAGCATGCGGTCGTCGGCGGAGAGTCCGCAGCTCGCGGTGGTGCTGGCGCCCACGCCGCGCGGATCGAGGCTGACGACGTCATAGGCGCCGCCGGTCTCCGTGCGCAACGCGGGCCCCTGCTCGGCCAGTTGCCGCACCCCGGAACCGCCGGGCCCGCCGGGGATCACGAGCAGGGCCCCGCGCCGCTTGTCCGGGTGCTGACTGCGCAGCCGGGACACGGCGACGGTCAGGCCGGGGCCCCGCGGGTGGGCGTAGTCGAGCGGTACGGGGAGCGAGGCGCACTCCTGCCCGCTCACGGCGCCGTCGAAGGCGCAGGGTTTCCAGTCGAGCGCGTCGGACGCGGGCGCCCCGGCTCCGGTGGAGCGGGCCTGGGCCGCCGGGGCGGCGGTGGCGGTGAGGGCCGTGGTGGCGGCCGCGAGGGTGAGGGCGATCGCGAGGCCCCTGGTGCGGTAAGTCGTCATGCGACAAGGGTGGTTGAGGGTTCCCCGTGGTCCCATCCGGCAGGCAGGCCGACCGGGGTGGGGATATCCCCCGAACCCCTCGAACCCCCAGGAGGCACCCGCGGCGCTCTTCCGGGCGGCCCGGGGCGTCCGCGGGTCAGCGCACGATCTGGTCGCCGTCCGGCACGTCCTCGACCGTCACCAGGGCACGCGGTTGCCTGAGCCGGAGTGCGACCGCGTCGGCCAGCCCCGCGAAGTCCCGGCCTTCGGGCTGCGGCACCGCCTCCCCCTCGCCGTACGCCTCGATCGCCCGCGTGAAGTAGCCGGGGTGCCAGGCGCCCACCGCGCCCCGGACCTCGACGGCGGCGACGGGCCGCCCGGCCACGGCCCTGCGCAGCGCGGGCAGGATCGCGTCGGACCGCAGCTCGCCCGGCACCTGGAACAGGCTGGCGTGGGCGCCGACGAGTCCGCCGCCGCGCAGCCGGACCGTCACCGTCAGACAGCTGGTGACGGAGGGGTAGGTGAGCACACCGCCCCGTGCCACCTCCCTGACCTGTCCCTCGGTCACGGTGGCGGTGATCGGCGCCGGGCGGGTGGAGGACGTGGCCACGGCCGGCCGTGGCTGTGCCTGGGCCGGGCCGGTCGCGACGGCCGCGAGGAGGGGGAGGGCCAGGGCGAGCACCACGGCACGTGATCCGCTACGGGTCGGTGAGGTGTGCCGGGGCGGCTGGTGGGAGGACAAGGAGGCTCCTGTGGGAGGGGGTCGGGGTCGACGAGCGTCCGACGGTCTGGTCAGCCGCCCGGCTGCCATCATCCGAGGTCAGGGCGGTTGAGGACAAAACGGCCCGGCGCGGCGCCGGTCAGGGTTCGCGAGCCCCGGCCGGCACGCGGCGCCGCGCGGCCTTCCGGGCCTACCCCCCTGCCCAAGTCCAGGACCCGGCCGTTCCGGCTCCGCCGGCGGCGGAGATCCATGGGTATCGACAGAAGCCACCAGGGTCGTACACAGTGGCCTCCCGTTGTCGTGACCGAGCCAGCAGCGCCGAGGAGCCACCGTGACCAAGTGGGCAGGCCGGACCGCCGTGGAGATCGCCGAGGCCGTCCGGCAGAAGGTGGTCACCCCGCGCGAGGTGGCCGCCGACCACCTCGCGGCGATCGCCGCGCGGAACGGACGCGTCGGCGCGTTCCGCGTGGTGCGCGCCGCGGCCGCCCTAGCGGAGGCGGACGCGGTAGGTGCCCGTACCGACCTGTCCCGGCTGCCCCTCGCCGGTGTTCCCGTGGCCGTCAAGGACAACCTTCCGGTACGCGGCGAGTCGACCCGCAACGGCTCGGCGGCCACCCCGGACACCCCCGCGGCCGAGGACCACGTCACTGTCGCCCGGCTGCGGGCGGCGGGCGCGGTGGTGGTGGGGCTCACGCACGTACCGGAGCTGTGTGTCTTCGGGACCACCGACGGGGTCCACGGCATCGCCCGCAACCCGTGGGACCCGTCGCGTACGGCGGGTGGCTCGTCCGGGGGCGGCGCGGCGGCGGTCGCGGCGGGCCTGGTGCCGCTCGCACTCGGCAACGACGGTATGGGGTCCCTGCGGATACCGGCCGCGCACTGCGGCCTGGTCGGGCTCAAGCCCGGCACCGGACGCGTCCCGGCCGACCTCGGCGGCGGCTGGTTCGGGATGTCGGAGAACGGCCCGTTGGCGACGACGGCGGCCGACGCGCGGCTGATGTTCTCGGTGCTGGCGGGCGAGACACCGCCCGGCGACGGCGATCCGGCGAACCCGCCGCGCCCGCTCAGGATCGCCGTCTCCACGCGCAGCCCCATCGCCGGGGTGCGGGTGAGCGGCGCCCATGCCGCGCTCGCCCGCCGGGCCGCCCGGGCGCTCGCGTCGGCCGGGCACCGCGTGTCCGTGGCGCATCCGCCCTACCCCCTCACCTTCGGCGCGGTCGTCCTGGCCCGCTGGACGGGAGGCACCGCGCAGGACGCCGAGGGGCTCGATCCGCGGCTGCTCACCGCGCGCACCCGGCGCCACGCGGCGGTCGGGCGGGCCGCCGGGCGGCTCGGGATGCTGCGCGCGGACCACCGGGGCGCGCTGAACCGGCGGTTGGCGCCCTTCTTCGAGGAGTACGACATCCTGCTGACACCCGCGCTGGCCCGCCGCGGCCCGGCGGCCGACGCCTGGCACGAGCGCGGCTGGCTGGCCAACGTCCTGGTCAACACGGCCTGTTCGCCGATGACCCCGCCGTGGAACCTCTCGGGGTACCCCGCCCTCGCGATGCCGTTCGGCACGCTGCCGACCGGTCTGCCCGGCTCGGTCCAGCTGGTCGGCCGGCCGGGCTCCGAGCACCGGCTCCTCGACGTGGTGGCGCAGTTGGAGGGCACCCACCCCTGGAAGCGCACCGCGCCGGTCACCGGTCAGGGCAGGGGTTGAGGGCCGGAATTGAAGACTGGACGTTGAGGGCGGGGCTTGAGGGACGGGCTTCAGGGCTGGACCTGAAGCCCGGGCTCAAGAGCCGGGCTTGACTGAGAGCGCACTCCAATTCGTAGCGTCGTCGGCATGACAGCGCACCCCTCCTCTCCCACGACTCGTACGAACCACACGAGCGCCACGAACCACATGAACGACACGCACGACACCAACCGCGCGCCCGCCCCGACGACACCGCAGCGCGCGATCGGATCGGGATTCGGCCCCCGCAGCACCGCCCAGGAGGTGGTGCGGGGCGTCGACCTCACGGGCCGGCTCGCCCTCGTCACCGGCGGCTACTCGGGGCTCGGCCTGGAGACGACGCGCGCTCTCGTGGCGGCCGGGGCCCGGGTGGTGGTGCCCGCCCGGCGCCGCGCCGCCGCGCGGGAGGCACTGGCGGGTCTCCTCGGCGCCGAGGGCGGCGTCGGATCCGGCGCCGAGGTCGACACCCTGGACCTGGCGGACCCGGACAGCGTCCGCGCCTTCGCCGACCGCTTCCTGGCATCGGGTCGTGCCATCGACCTCATGATCGGCAACGCCGGCGTCATGGCCTGCCCCGAAACCCGGGTCGGGCCGGGCTGGGAGGCGCAGTTCGCCACCAACCACCTCGGCCACTTCGCGCTGGTCAACCGCCTCTGGCCGGCGCTGGCGGCGGGCCGGGCGCGGGTGGTGGCGGTGTCCTCGCGCGGCCACCAGCTCGCCGGAATCCGCTGGGACGACGTGCACTTCACACGAGGCTACGACAAGTGGCTGGCGTACGGGCAGGCCAAGACGGCCAACGTGCTCTTCGCCGTCCATCTGGACGCGCGGGGCCGGGACGCGGGGGTGCGGGCGTTCGCGCTGCACCCGGGCGAGATCCTCACGCCCCTGACGCGCCACGTCTCGCGCGAGGAGATGCTCGACGCGGGGTGGGTGGACGAGGAGGGGAACGTGGCCGGGTCGTTCAAGACGCCCGAGCAGGGTGCGGCCACCCAGGTGTGGGCGGCGACCTCCCCGCGGCTGGCGGGTCTGGGCGGTGTGTACTGCGAGGACTGCGACGTGGCGGAGCCCGCGGTGCCGGGCGACGGCCCGACGGACGGTGAGGTGGGCCGCGACGCGCTCACCCCCGGCGTCAGCGCCCACGCGACGGACCCGGTCCAGGCCGCACGTCTGTGGCGGCTCTCTGCCGAACTGACCGGGGTGGACGCGTTCGCGCCGAGCGCCTGACGGAGAGGGGCGGTGCGGGGACCGCCCGCCCCCTCCCGCGTCTGCCTGGTCCCCTCCGCCTCCCCCTACGTAAATGAAGCTTCAACCGTCTTGCCGCGCCCACGAGTTGGCATGAACTCAAGATGACTGGCGCCGCGCGCGCATGGCATGATCACCTTCGCGTTACTCCCGAGTAACGACCCCCCTCCTCCCATCCGAAGGTCACAACTCCGTGCGCATGTTCACCACCCGCCTCCTGGTGCCCGGCCTGGCCGCCCTGGCCCTCGCCGCCACCGGCTGTTCCTCCTCCGGGCACAGCACCGCGGCACAGCCCGGCAGCACCGCCACCATCCCGGTGGCCGCCGACGACACGCGGCAGCTCGACGTGGCCGCCGCGCCGCAGGAGGCGTCCGCGCCGACGGCGGTGGCCCGCCCCGGTACCGGCAAGGGCCGCCCGCAGAAGTCCTCGCTGAAGGTCGCCTCCTACGACCGGACGAGCCGACGGGCCGTCATATCCACGCCCGCCCGGCGCCCCACGGGCGCGCCCGGCCACTCGCCCGCGCCCGACAAGCCCGTGGCCGTGGGCGACGTCATCGCCAGTGCTCCGGCGCCCGGTGCTCCCAACGGACTGCTCGCCAAGGTGACCGAGGTCGTCGGGAAGACCGACCGGGGTACCGAGGTCAAGACCGCCTCCACCACGCTGGCCTCCGTCCTCAAGGACGACAAGGCCGACGGCAAGGTCCCGGTCGACCCGTCCTCGGTGAAGGTCGAGCCCCTGATGAAGGGCGTCACCTTCTCCTGGGCCAAGGGCAAGGGCCTCACCTTCGGCCCCAAGGGCGCCAAGCTGCCCCTGGGCAATCTGCGCCTGGACGTGAACGCCGCCGTCGACACCGCCAAGGACGCCCCCGCCTCCGCCGGCGCCTCGGTCTCCGGCTTCGTCCAGCTCGCCCCCGAGGTGGAGTTCGCGTACGACGGCGGCAGCGGCACCGGGCCGCGCTCCGCCTTCCTCGGCATGAGCGGCGACTGGTCCTCGCAGTGGGCGCTCAAGGGCCGCGCTGCCGCGGGCACCGGCGCGCCCAAGCGCATCCCGTTCGCCAAGCTGCACAGCGCGCCCGTCATCCAGGTCGGTCCGGTCCCGGTCGTCGTCAACCTCGACCTGATCTGCTACGTCCAGGTCGAGGCCGACGGCCGCGTCACCCTCGACGTGGCGCAGGACGTCAAGGGCGACTTCCGCGTCGGCGGCAGCTACGCCTCCGGCAAGGGCTGGACGCCCGTCAGCACCTCCGCCGTGCACAGCTCGCCGGTGACGGCCACCGTGAGCGCGGCCGGACGCGTCAAGGGCGCCATGGGCGCCGAGGCATCCGTCGGCCTGTACGGAGCCGTCGGCGTCAGCGCCGACTTCGCGCCCTATCTGCGCGGCGAGGCCGATGTGACGGCCACCGCGTCCACCGACGGCAAGGCGTCCGTGTCGGGTGCCTGGGCCGTGTACGGCGGGTTCGACCTCAGCGGGCAGCTCCACTTCCAGCTGTCCCTGTTCGGCACGCCGGTCTTCGAGCGCCGCATCCCGCTCGGCGCCCTGCACCGCGAGTGGCCGCTGGCCAAGGGGCACGCGGCGAGCTAGAGCGCGCGCACGCGTTCCGGGTGGGGGGCCACGAGGTGCGGGCCCCCCATTCCGTGGCGCATTCTTGCTGTATCACCTACCGCGCGGCGCGCGGACGAGGGCAGACAAGATGACTGAGAGCGCCGAGAGCCGGCGCTGGGCGCCGGGAAAGCTGACCGCACTGCTCACCGGGGCCGTGGCGGAGGGCATGCGCGCCGTCGGCGGCCATGTGGGCGGTGTGTACCTGCGCTCCAGCACCCCCGGACTGCTGCGGCTCGCCGTGCTCGCGGGGCTGCCCGGGCCGCTGTTCCGCCCCTGGTGGCGCATGCACGTGGACCGGCCCTTCCCGGTCGCCGACTCCCATCGGCTGGGCGTCGAGATCCAGCTCGCCGACCCCATCGAGACCATGCGCCGCTACCCCCAGCTCGCGGCCGGGCTGCCGTTCCGCTTCGGCTCGGTGTACGTACCGGTCGTGGGGGCGTCGACGGCGTACGGCGTCCTGACCGTGCTGTGTCCCGCCGCGCCGGACGCCACCTCCGCTCCCCGCGACCGCGACCGCCTCACCGAGGCCGCTCAGGGCCTGGGCGCCGCTCTGCTCGCACTGGACGAGGAGGGCCCGGAGGTCGTCTGGGACGGCGAGCCGCTGTGCGTGGCGCCCCTGGCCGACGGGGCGCCGGCCGACCGCGCGGCCGGGGAGCACGCCGCCGACCTGCTCCCCGAGGGCGTCTTCACCCTGGACCGGCTGGGCCTGATCAGCTACGTCAACCCGCGCGCCGCCCTGCTCCTCGGCCGCCCCCGCAGCGAACTCCTCGGGCAGCCCCTGGGACACGCCGCGCCCTGGCTGGAGGAGCCCACCTGCCAGGACCACCTGCGGGGCGCGCTCCTGTCCAGGGAACCGGTGCACTTCCAGGTACGGCGCCCGCGGCCGCCCGGCGCGGACCCATACACCGGGGAGCGGTACGGCGACCGGCTCTCGCTGTCCGTCTACCCCGGCGCCGACGGGCTGACGTTCACGGTGGTCCCGGCGGGCCGGGACGCGGACGCCGCCGGGGCCGCCCCCGCGCCCGGCGCCGGGGCCCGCGACGGCCGCGAGCCCGGCGCCACCCCGTTCGGCCCGCTGCCGGCCCCGGCGGCGCCCGACGGCCTTCCGGCCGCGCCCGCCGACCGGGCGGCCGGGGCGGAGTCCCTCTACCCGCCGGTCTTCCTCGCCCTGGCGCTGAGCGAGGCGGTCACCGCCCGCCAGGTCTCCGCCGTGGTGATGCAGGAGCTGCTCCCCGCCTTCGGGGGCCGTCGCCTCGCCCTCTACCTGCTCCAGGACCGACACCTCTATCTGGCCTGGGAGA
Organism: Streptomyces sp. NPDC005878; assembly: GCF_040629815.1. Classification (NCBI taxonomy): domain Bacteria; kingdom Bacillati; phylum Actinomycetota; class Actinomycetes; order Kitasatosporales; family Streptomycetaceae; genus Streptomyces; species Streptomyces sp. NPDC005878. The sequence goes on along the minus strand of NZ_JBEXWK010000018.1, from coordinate 46,798 downwards.
GCGGCTTCCCCCAGGGCTTCCTCGACCCCTTCGACGGGGTGGCGCTGGATGCGCGGCTGCCCGGGGTCGACACGCTCACCCACGGCCGCCCGCTGTTCTTCGAGTCGATGGAGCAGCTCGCCGCCGCCTATCCGGGCATCCCCCTGGACGCCGAGGAGGGCGCCCGCGCCTTCCTGCCGCTGATCGCCTCGGGGCGCCCCGTCGGTTCCTGCATCCTCGGCTTCGACCGGCCGCGCGGCTTCAGCCCGCAGGAGCGCACGGTCCTCACCGCGCTCGCCGGTCTGATCGCCCAGGCCCTGGAGCGGGCCCAGCGCTACGACACCGAGGCCGCGCTCGCCCGCGGCCTCCAGGCGGCCCTGCTCCCCCACCGCCTCCCAGCCCATCCCGGGGTGGAGACGGCGGCACGGTATCTGCCCGGCACCCAGGGCATGGACGTGGGCGGCGACTGGTACGACGTCGTGGAGGCCGGGGACGGGCTGGCCCTGGTCATCGGGGACGTCCAGGGGCACGGGGTGCAGGCCGCGGCCACCATGGGCCAACTGCGCAGCGCGGTACGGGCCTTCGCGCTCGGCGGGCATCCGCCCGAGGAGGTCATGAGCGGCACCAACCGGCTGCTCATCGACCTCGACCCGGGCCAGTTCGCGAGTTGCTGCTACATCCGGCTCGACCCGCTCACCGGCGAGGCCCGCGCGGCACGCGCCGGGCATCCGCAGCCGCTGCTGCGCCACCCCGACGGCCGCGCCGAGGTCCTGGACCTGCCCGGCGGGGTGGTGCTCGGGGTGGCCCCGGACGCCGTGTACCCGGTGGCGGACCTGCGCCTGGAGCCGGGCGCGGTGCTCGCCCTGTACACCGACGGGCTGGTCGAGCGGGCGGGCACCGACATCGACGAGGGCGTCGAGCGGCTGCGCGCGTCCCTGTCCCGTGCTGCCACTCCCACCCGGCGCACCGGCCCGTCCCTGGGCGGCACCGCGGACCTGCTGATCGAGGAGGCCCGGCAGACCACGGACCGCCCGGACGACATCGCGCTCCTGCTGACCACCCGCCGCGCCCCACGCTGACGCACCCCGCCCGGCGGACCGTGCCCGCCGGCTGTACTGGCTCAACCCCGAGCCGGTGTCCCTGTGGCCGACCGGGGACTCCGCGGCGCTCGCCTACGCCGCGGTGGTGGAGACGCGCGTGTGCCGCGACGCCCGGCAGCTCGGCGATCTCGTCACCCGGCTCCTGCCGGTGTGATCGGGCCCGCCGGGGCGCGAACCGCCGCTAGCCGCGCGCCGGTTCGATGTTCTGGTTGGCGTGGAAGAGGTTGTGCGGGTCGTAGGCGCGTTTCACCGCGGCCAGCCGGTCGTACTGGTCGCGGTAGGTGGCCCTCACCCGCTCCTGGCCCTCCCCCGCGCCGATGAAGTTCACATAGCTGCCGCCCATGGAGTGCGGGTGCAGCTCCTCCCAGTAGTCCACGCACCACTGCCGGACGGTCTCGGCGTTGGCCGGGTCGGGGTCGATGCCGCCGATGACCCCGGACCAGACGGCGTCCCGGTAGCCCCAGGCGGTGTCGCCCGGCTTGACCCGGTGGGCGGCGCCGTCGACCGGGTACAGGTGCATCGTCGACAGGTCGGTGGGGATGCCCTCGGCGTACTTGGCGTGGACGTCGACGGCCCCGTCGGTGATCCGGTCGAAGAAGGCGCCGCGCCAGTACCACTGGAGGCCCGCGGGGATCAGCTCGTCGAACATGCTCTGCACCATCGGATACGGCATGGGAGCCGTGAAGTGGAAGGCGGGCGGACCCGGTTCGGCCACCGGCGCGAAGACCGTGTCGGCCTCGTCGGGGTCGCCGGTCCAGCACCACACCACTCCGCACATCTTCTGCCCGTGGATCTCCTCCGGGAACGGCGGCCCCGGCGGGACGACGAGCACCGCGAAGAACCCGTTCAGGTCCTCGGGCGCCTGCGGCAGGAATTCGCGGTACCACCGCAGGACGTCGCCGATGCGGTCCAGCGTCCACACGGTGACACCGAGCACCACGGTGTGCACCGGGTGCACCGAGAAGGTGAAGGAGGTGACCACGCCGAAGTTCCCGCCGCCCCCGCGCAGCGCCCAGAACAGATCGGGGTGGCTGCGCTCGTTGACCGTGACGAAGCTGCCGTCCGCGAGCACCACGTCGGCCGCCAGCAGGTTGTCGATGGTCAGCCCGTACTTGCGGGTCAGATGGCCGTGGCCGCCGCCGAGGGTCAGCCCCGCGACGCCGGTCGTCGACATGATGCCGCCGGGCGTGGCCAGACCGAACGCGTGCGCCGCGTGGTCCAGATCGCCCATCAGGGAGCCGCCGCCGACCTGCGCGATCTCCGCGGAAGGGTCGACGCGCGCCCAGCGCATGGGCGACAGGTCGAGGGTGACGCCGTCGTCCACCAGGCACAGGCCCGCCCCGCTGTGCCCGCCCCCGCGGACCGCGAGTTCGAGGCCGTGGTCGCGGACGAAGTCGACCGCGTCGATGACGTCGCCCGCGTCCGCGCACCGCACGACCGCGGCCGGCCGCCGGTCGATCATCGCGTTGTAGATCGTGCGCGCCTCGGTGTACCCCGGGTCCTGCGGGCCGATCACCGGACCGCGCAGCACGGTCCGCATCGCCTCCAGCGTCGTGCCGTCCATGACGATCTCCTTGCCGCGGCACGGCAGGTCCGTGGACCCGCCCGGCCCTTCCCCTGCTGGGCCGCCGGTGGGTTCTCGCGCGCCGGTGCCCCGGCGTCCCCACGGGTATCGGCCGCTGACGGGCGCCACAGGGCTGACACCTCAAGCGTCCCGCCGCGACCGGGGACTCGCAATCCCCGGCTCCCGCTCCCGCCTCCGGAGATGACCGGGACGGGCCGCGGGCGCACGATGGGGGGATGGACGCCCGTTTCGGTGACATCAGCACCCCGGGCCGGCTCGCCGACCCGGCGGAGGGAATCAGCCCCGAGGAGCTGGCCCTCGCGGCCCGCAACCACGGGCTGCCCCTGGAGGCCCTGCGCTACGACGTCACCCCGCCCGGGCTGCACTACGTCCTGGTCCACTACGACATCCCGTACGCCGACGCGGACAGCTGGGAACTCACCGTGGACGGCCGGGTGCGCACCGCGCTGACCCTGGACATGGCGGCCCTGCGTTCCTTCCCCGCGGTCACCCACCGGGTGACCATGGAGTGCGCCGGCAACGGCCGGGCGCTGCTCACCCCGCGTCCCGTCAGCCAGCCGTGGCTGACCGAGGCGGTGGGAACCGCGGAGTGGACGGGGGTGCCGCTGCGCACGCTGCTGCTCGCCGAGGCCGGGGTGGAGCCGGATGCCGTCGAGGTGGTCTTCACCGGCGCGGACCACGGCGTCGAGCGCGGGGTGGAGCAGGACTACCAGCGCGGCCTCCCGCTGGCGGAGGCCCTCGGTCGGGATCCCGAGGTGCTGGTGGCGTACGAGATGAACGGCGCCCCGCTGCCGCCGCAGCACGGCCATCCACTGCGCCTGGTCGTACCCGGGTGGTACGGCATGGCCCAGGTGAAGTGGCTGCGGGCCATCACGCTCACCGCGACGCCGTTCACCGGCTTCCAGCAGCAAGTGGCCTACCGCTACCGGCAGTCGGCGGGGGAACCGGGCGAGCCGGTGACCCGGATCGCCCCGCGCGCGCTGATGATCCCGCCCGGCTTCCCCGACTTCATGTCCCGCACCCGGGTGGTCCGCCCCGGCCGTGTGCTGCTGGAGGGCCGGGCCTGGTCGGGGCGGGCGCCGGTGACCCGCGTCGAGGTGAGCACGGACGGCGGGCGCGGCTGGTCCGAGGCCGAGCTGGCCCCGGCGGTCGGCCACGGCTGGGCCTGGCGCCGCTGGCGGGCGCTGTGGACGGCCACCCCCGGCAGCCATGTCCTGAGCGCTCGCGCCACCGACGCCGGGGGCGCCACCCAGCCGCTCACCCAGCCCTGGAACCGCGGCGGTTTCGCCAACAACCTGGTCCAGCGGATCGAGGTGTTCTGCCCCGAGGCCGGCTGAGCGGGCCGGGACCCGGGCTCAGGAGGGCTTGGTGGCGGAGAGCGCGGTGACCTTCACCTTGTTGTCGCACTCGGCGAACACACCGTCGTCCAGGGCCGTCTGGTGGCGCCCGGCACCCGGCACCCCGAGGACGAGGGTCGGGTACGAGGACGGCTCGGCCCCCGACACGCAGTACCCGTCGGCCTCGCCCTGGACCTGCACGAAGGTGAGCTTCGTCCAGGCGCGGGCTCCCGGGGCGAGCAGGACCGTGGAGGCGGTGCCGGTGGGGGTGACGGCCAGGGGGACGTTCTTGTCCGGTGCGCCGTTGCCCGCGCCGGTCACGGTGACGAACCCCTTCACCGAGCACGGGTGCGCGGAGGTGTTGGCGAAACCGACGACGGCGGCGCCGAGGCCCGTGCCCTGGGGGCGGTCGGCCGACTGGTGGGCGGGGGTGACCTTCAGGTCGGTGAGGGCGCACTGGGGGGCCGCGTGCTTGGGCTTGGTGCTGCCCGCGGGTCCCGGGTGGGTGGGGGGCTTCGTGCCGGGCGCGGTGGTGTGCGGTGTGGCCTCGGCGGTGGGGATCACCGGGGACGCGGCGGCGCCCGACCCGGATCCGTTGCCGCCACCGGGCTCGCAGCCGACCACCAGGACACCGGCCACCGTGGCCGTCGCGGCCGTCGTGATCACGCGACGCATAAGTGAGTAGTCCATGACTCCTCCGAGGATAGGGCCGGTACACCCCGGCGCTCGCCGAACAACACACCCTGGCGGCGGCGATGGTTCGCGCGGACCGCGAGGTGTGGCACGACGGTGACAATCCGCGGCCCCAGGGGGCGATCGAGCGGTTTCGGCCGCCCGGCCGGGCTCGCCCGGGGGTTTGACACCTCCTCGCCCCCGACCCCATGATTCCACTAGTCAACTAGTGGAATCATGGAAAGGGGGAGGCGTGGGCGACCTGACCGCACCTGGCGCGGCCGACACCCGCTGGGCCCTGGAAGCACGCGGGCTGGGAAGGAAGTACCGCCGGGGCTGGGCCCTGCGGGACTGCACCTTCCGGCTCCCGGCCGGGCGCATCTGCGGCCTGGTGGGACCCAACGGCGCCGGAAAGAGCACGCTGCTCAACCTGGCGACCCGGCTCGTCGAGCCGAGCACCGGCGAGCTGCGCATCTTCGGCATCCCGGCCGGCTCCCCCGCCGCGCTGCCCCGGTTCGCGTACCTCGCCCAGGACAAGCCGATGTTCAAGCGGTTCACCGTGGCCGAGTCGCTGCGGCTGGGCCGGGAGCTCAACCCGGGCTGGGACCAGGACGCGGCCGAGCGCATCGTGCGGGGCGGACAGGTCCCGATGGGCGCCAGGATCGGCAGCCTCTCGGGCGGCCAGCGCACCCGCGTGGCCTTCGCGCTCGCCTTCGGCAAGCGGCCCGACCTGCTGCTCCTGGACGAGCCGATGGCCGATCTCGACCCGGTCGCCCGCGACGAGCTCAGCTCGCTGCTGATGTCCGAGGCCGTCGAGCGCGGCACCACGGTCCTGATGTCCTCGCACATCCTCGGCGACCTTGAGCACATGTGCGACTACCTCCTCGTCCTGGCCGACGGCCGGGTCCGGATGGCGGGTGAGACGGACGAGCTGGTGCCGATGCACACCCTGGTCACCGGGGTCACCACGGACCAGGGCCTGCCCGCCGCCCTGAGCACCCACACCGTGATCGAATCCCGCATTGCGGGACGGCAGTTCACGGCCATGGTGCGCACCGAGGGCCGCCTCACCGGCGACTGGCAGCTCGCCGAGCCCAGCATGGAAGAAGTGCTGCTCGCCTACCTCCGCAACCCCCAGGCGCCCGCGCTGCTGTCCCCGGCCGCCGCTCCCGGCCACCAGGAGGAGTACGCCGTATGAACACCCTCACCCGCCCCTTCGCCACCAGGGAGCCCGCCCGCACCAGGCCCAGGAGGCTGCGCGGACTGCTCTGGCTGGTGGCACGCCAGCACCGCGCCGTCCTGATCCTCTGCGCGGTGGCGACCCTGCTCGGCGCGGCGCTGATCATCCACGAGCGCGGCGCGCTGCTGGACGAGGCCCACGCGGGCGGCTGGCCCGCCACCTCCGTGGACGACTTCGACGGCGCCCGGCGCATGCGGATGTCGGACACCTTCAACAACTACGCCGCCTACGTGGGGTATCTCCCCCTGCTCTTCGGCGTCTTCCTCGGGGCCCCGCTGCTCGCCGCGGACCAGGAGAACGGCACGGCCCGGCTGGTCACCACCCAGTCGGTGCCCCGCTCGCGCTGGCTGCTGTGGAAGCTCGGCTTCGCGCTGGGCCTCGTCGTGCTGACCACCGCCGTCTTCGGCACGCTGCTGACCTGGTACTGGCATGCCGCGCGGCCGTTCGTCTCCAGTGACTGGCTGGACGGGACGATCTTCGACAACACGGGCCCTGTACTGCTCACCAGAGCGCTGTTCACGCTCTCGCTCGGCATCGCCATCGGCGCGCTGGTGCGCCGCGCGGTGACCGCGATGACGCTGACCTTCTTCGGCGCCTTCGCCTTCACGGTGGCCTTCGACTACCTCAAACCGCACCTCGCCACGCCCCGCCGGATCGCCTTCCCCCTGGAGAGCGACCAGCCGGCGGTGCTCGACGGCGCCGTCCAGGTGGACCAGTGGATCGGCACCGCGTCCGGCAGGCTCTACGGGTGGGGCACCTGCGTCGACAACGCGAGCCCCGAGCGCTGCCGCGCCCAGAAGGGCATCGTCAACTCGGTGTGGGACTACTTCGGTTACGACCAGATGGCCACCTTGCAGTGGACCGCGGCCGCTCTGCTCACGGCGGGAAGCGCGGTCCTGCTCGCCGTGGCCGTGTGGCGCACCCGCCGCCAGGCGTTCTAGCGCGGCCGTCCGGCCCGGCCCGGCCACCCGGCCGGGCATAGGCTGTACGTCACCGTACGCAAGGTGTCGGCGCCCCGGGTCCCGTGACTTCCGGGGCGCGCGACCGACAGGGATTCCCACCGAAGGAGGCAGGTGCGATGGTCGCGTTCCGTGTGGACCGCCGCAGCGGCCTGCCCGCCTACCTCCAGATCGTCCACCAGGTGGAGCAGGCCCTGCGCATGGGGGCCCTGGCCGAGGGCGACAAACTGCCGACGGCGGCGCAGGTGGCCGCCACGACGAAGGTCAACCCCAACACCACGCTCAAGGCCTACCGGGAGCTGGAGCGCGCCGGTCTGGTCGAGGTGCGCCAGGGCGCGGGGACGTTCATCACCCGCTCGCTCGCCACCCCGCAGACCGCCCCCGAGTCGCCGCTGCGCGCCCGGCTCGGGGAGTGGCTGCGCGAGGCGCGGGCGGAGGGCCTGACCGAGCACGACGTGACGACGCTGTTCGACGCGCTGCTCGCCGAGGTCTTTCCGGCGAGTACGCCCACCCACACGCCTGCCCGCTGAGACGCCGCCCGGCCGGGCCGGACGGCGTCCGCGTACGGTTCCGGGTTGGGTTCCGGCTAGGCGGAGCGGCGTACGCGGGCCGCCTTGCGGGCCTCGGCGAGCTGCTGGGCCTCGGTGGTCCGCCGGCCCCCGCCGGAGCGGCCGGGGCGGCCCGGGGTGGTGCCGATGCCCCGGAACGGGGCCCCGCCGCGCTTGGGGCGCTCGGCCGCCGGCGCGTTGCCGATCGGGACGCCCGAGGGGGCCTTCGCACCGGTGATCCGGTTCAGCTCGGCCTCGCCGGAGCGGACCTGGGTGATCTGCGGCCGGATGCCGGCGTCCGCCATCAGCCGGGTCATGTCGCGCCGCTGGTTGGGCGTGACCAGGGTGACGACGCTGCCGGACTCACCCGCGCGGGCGGTACGGCCGCCCCGGTGCAGGTAGTCCTTGTGGTCGGCGGGCGGATCGACGTTGACCACCAGGTCGAGGTCGTCGACGTGAATGCCCCGCGCCGCCACGTTCGTCGCCACCAGCGTGGTGACCTGCCCGTCCTTGAACTGGGCCAGGGTGCGGGTGCGCTGCGGCTGCGACTTGCCGCCGTGCAACGCGGCGGCCCGTACCCCGCTGCTCATGAGGTGCTTGGTGAACTGGTCGACCGCGTGCTTGGTGTCCAGGAACATGATCACCCGGCCCTCGCGGGCGGCGATCTCCGTGGCGGTGGCGTACTTGTCGGCGCCGTGCACGTGCAGCAGGTGGTGCTCCATCGTGGTGACCGCCGCCGCCGAGGGGTCGACGGAGTGGACCACCGGGTCGCTCAGGTAGCGGCGTACCAGCAGGTCCACGTTGCGGTCCAGGGTGGCGGAGAAGAGCATCCGCTGCCCGTCCGGGCGCACCAGGTCGAGCAGCTCGGTGACCTGCGGCATGAAGCCCATGTCGGCCATCTGGTCGGCCTCGTCCAGCACGGTGATGTCCACCCGGTCCAGACGGCAGTCGCGGCGCTCGACGAGGTCCTTGAGGCGCCCCGGGGTGGCCACCACGACCTCGGCGCCCGAGCGCAGCGCCCCGGCCTGCCGGCCGATCGACATGCCGCCGACGACGGTGGCCAGGCGCAGCCTGAGCGATCGGGCGTACGGGGTGAGCGCGTCGGTGACCTGCTGGGCGAGCTCGCGGGTGGGGACCAGGATCAGGGCCAGCGGCTGCTTGGAGTCGGCGCGCTTGCCCGCCGTACGGGCCAGGAGCGCGAGGCCGAAGGCGAGGGTCTTGCCGGAGCCGGTGCGGCCCCGGCCGAGGACGTCACGGCCCGCGAGGGAGTTCGGCAGGGTGGCGGCCTGGATGGGGAACGGCTCCGTCACGCCCTGGTCGGCGAGCGCCGCCAGCAGGGGGGCGGGCATGTCCAGGTCGGCGAACGCCTCGGCGGCGGGCAGGGCCGGGGTGACGCTGACGGGCAGGGTGAACTCGCCCTGCGGGGCGGCGGGGCGCCGGCCGCGGCCCGCGGAGCGGTTCTGGGCCTGGGCGCGGTAGCGGGCGCCGCCGCGTTCGGCGCCACCGGATCCGGAACCGTTGCGGGCGCCGTAGGAGCGGTCATTCGTGCGAGCAGAGCGGTTCATGCAGAACCTTCCTCGATAGGGCACGTATCGAGGAATTCGCGGCGGAGACCACTGCCGGGGAATCGCAAGAACGAGCCGAAAGAAAAGCGGGGAACGAGCCCGGTTCGGCCGCGTCGTCGCGGGCCGCCGCCGGGCCTCGGAATACCTGCCGTGCGCCGACCCGCGGGGATGGTCCCGGCGGGGGCGGCGGGGCGGTGCCCGGTGTGCCGCGGGTCGTGGAGTGCCGTCCACACCGCGCGGGACACGGGCCGTACGGCCGCGTGTCCTGGAGACAGCAACGAGCTGGGGCCCGTACACAAGGTGCGGGCCCCAGCTGCGTCAAACCTGTGCCTCAGTGGCTTCAGGCGGGGGTGATGTTCTCCGCCTGCGGGCCCTTCTGGCCCTGCGTGACGTCGAAGTTCACCTTCTGGCCTTCCTGAAGCTCACGGAAGCCCTGGGTGGCGATGTTCGAGTAGTGGGCGAACACGTCCGGGCCGCCACCCTCCTGCTCGATGAAGCCGAAGCCCTTTTCCGAGTTGAACCACTTCACGGTGCCAGTAGCCATGTCATATCTCCTTCGGGGCATTGCCCTTGGAGTCCACACTGTGTGAACCCCGGCGTCGCCGCGATGATTACCCCGTCCGGAAAGCACCGGAAATACAAAAGTGCCCGGCGGAAGATTGCCCGCCCAGGCACTTGAAGTCTTTGGGAACCACAACTGCAACTGAGATCAACAGTAGCACGGGTCGGCCGCGGCGTACAGCAAATGCCGAAGTTTTCAGCCGTACGCCGCAGAATCCCTGATCCCCCGGGGAAAACCCCCTGGACACGCCCCGATCCTGCCCCTCCTGGCCTTTGCTTACGTAAAGCATACTTTCGGGGTACGGGGAGGAGACGCGGGGCAACGCGGGGAAGGCGCCACGGTGCGCACCCGGCCTGTGCCAGAGTGTGACCGTGCTTCCCGAAGCCCCCCGGTCCCCTGTCCTCACGGCCGACTTCACCTCTCCCGCGCAGTGGGTCGCGGGCCGGTCCTGGGCGTATCCGGACGGCGGTCCCGTCAACCCCGGCGACGACAAGCTCGACCATCTGGTGCCCGACGCCGAGTACAGCCGCAGCGGCACGTTCCGGGCGCGGCGCCGCGCCGACGGGCTGTGGAACACGGGGCTGCTGACCACCGAGGGCAGCGACGAGGCCTTCCTGGTGCGCGCGGGTGACGTATTGGAGGCCCGCGTCCGGCTGCCCCGCGAGCAGGGGGCCTGGCCGGCGATCTGGACCTGGCGGGACGGCGGCCAGGAGGTCGACGTGTTCGAGTACCACCCCGACAACCCCGACCTGCTGGAACTGACCAACCACGTCCGCGACGCCCACCACTCCCACCGCGACCCCTCGGTCGCCCCCGGCGCCCTCCTCGATCTGAGGGTCGAGTTCGGCGCCCGCTCGGTGACCTGGTGGGTGAACGGCGCGCCGGTCTTCGCCGACCACAAGGGGGTGGGGCGCCGCTGGCACGCCCACCTCATCGTCAACCTCTCGGTCAGCGCGGGCCGTTTCCACCCGCGGCCCGCTCCCGAGGTGTCGGAGATGTCGTTCGAGGTGCCCGCGCTACGGGTGTACCGGGAGCACTCAACCACCGTATGACGCGGGCTTCATGACACCTCGTCACCTGAAAGCTGCCCGACGGTGTCTCAGGCGCGCGTATCCGTACGGAAGGTGACGTCCTTGCCGGAGAGCGTCGCGGTGAGCCCTTCCGGTGTCGTGGTGAGGGAGGTGAGCGCCAGGCCGTCCGGGATGCCGTCGAGCTCGATCTCGCGCTCCAGCATGCCGGTGACGATCCCGCGCACCGCCTTGGGCAGGTCGTCGCCCGCCTTGACGGACCGCAGCTTCAGGGTGCGGCCGCCCGCCGTCTCCACGCGCGCGCTGGCCCCGACCCTCCCGAAGAGCGGCAGCGAGGCGGTGGCCGCGACGCGCGGCTCGGACCTGGTGCTGTCCCGGCTGTAGCCGATGTCGATGCCGAGCGCGCGGGACAGGTCCCGGTAGGACACGAAGGCGGTGGCCCTGGCGGAGGCGGCGTGCGCCTCGGAGGCGTGGGAGGAGCGGCGGAGGTGGTCGAGTTCGACGTTCAGGGTGGTGATCGGGAGCCTGCCGCCGTCGCGGCCCGCGGGGATGTCCGAGGCCTCGATGTCGACGCGGTCGAGGGTGCCCCCGGCCAACTGGGTCAGTACGGGGAAGCCGTGCACCTCCACATGGGGTGCGGACGGGAGCCCCTGCGCCTTCTGGAACGCGTCGGCCGTCCGGTGCTCCGTCCAGGCGGCCGCGGCCCGGTCCCCCGCCACGGCCAGTCCCGCCGGCACCACGACGGCCACGGCGTACTTGCGCCATCCCCGCAGGGCCCGACCCGCCGCGGCACGCGCCTTCAGCACGGGGCCCCCTCCTCGGGGACGGGGTGCGCGCAGATGCCGCACGCGGCACGGAAGGCGCTCAGGAGCGGGGCGCGCAGCAGCTCGTCCGCCAGGTCCTGGCGCGCGGCGACCGTGCTGACCAGGCCGGTCACGGCCAGCTGCGCCCGGACCGTGCCCGCCATGTCGTCCGCGTCCGCGAAGGCGGCCAGAGTCTCCGTGCGGTGGTCGCCCAGATCCCCCAGGCCCGCCACTCCGGCGAGCACGCCGGGCAGCACCGGCAGCCCGGAGTTGAAGAGCAGGGCGAGCCGGGAGCGGTGGCGCAGCGCCAGATCGACCAGATCGGCCGAGGCCCGCAGCTGCCGTTCGGACCCCTGCGGCAGGGCGCCCCAGGTGGCCCGGAGCGCGGCGAACTCGGTGAGGGGGCCGATGAGCGTCGCGGCGAGCAGTCGTTCCTTGGAGGGGAAGCGGTGCAGCAGCCCGGTCTTCGAGTAGCCGACCCGGTCCGCGATCTCCTGGACGGAGGTGCCGAGGTACCCCTGGGCGGTGAAGAGCGCGGCGGCGGCCTCGACGATCTCCGCGTCGAGTTCGGCGCGCGTCGGGCGTGGCATGCGGTCCTCCCCTGGCCTGGTCACGCCACCGTAACAGACCATCTGGTCCTGGATGGACCAGATGGTCCGGCGGCTGCCGGCGGTGTGCGGCGGGGAGGTTTCCGCCGGTCGGCGGGCTTTCGTCAGTACGGACCGTTGACGTTGTCGATCGAGCCGTACGTCTTCGCCGCGTAGTTGCACGCGGCGACGATGTTGGCGACGGGGTCGTAGCTGTCCGTCGACGTACCGGGCACGTGGAAGGCCTGGAAGGTGGGGTCGATGACCTGGAGGAGGCCCTTGGAGGGGGTGCCGGCGACGGCGTTGGAGTCCCAGTTGTTGATGGCGAAGGGGTTGCCCGACGACTCCCGCATGACGTTGCGGTAGATGCCGTCGTAGGAGCCGGGGATGCCGTGCTGGGCCATGATGTCCAGCGACTGCCGGATCCAGCCGTCCAGATCGTTGCCGTACGTCTTCGCCACGGCGGCGGTCGCCTGCTGCGGCGGCGTACCCGTCCGCGCCGAACGGTCGGCCCGGGCCGGGGTGGCGGGGCGGTCGGCGGACGCGGCCTTCGCCTTCTTGCCCACCGCCAGCCGGAGGCCGGGGTGGATCAGCGCCGGGTTGCCGCCGATGGCCTGGCGGTTGTCCTTGTAGAGCCTCTTCCAGCCGCCGCTCACGTCGAGGTCGTGGGCGATCTTGGAGAGGGTGTCCCCGGCGACGACGGAGTAGGTCGTCGGGGCCGCCTTCGCCGCACCGGGCTTCTGCGCCACGATCGGCTTGGCGGACACGGCGCCCTTGGCGGCGACGGCGGGAGCGGCTTTCGGGGCGGCGGCGTGGGGGGCGGCCGAGGGTGCGGCACCCGCGCTCGTCGCGCCGATCACCGGAATGATGAGCGCGGCGCCGCCCGTGCCCGCGGCGGCGATGCCCCGGGTCAGGCTGCTGGACTTGGGGCGGCGGTGCTTACCCTTTGCAGGCATGGCGAATTCCTCTCCTTCGCCTGCGAGGTGAGCTGTCGGGTTCGGGCGAGAGCTGCCCGGCCGCGCTGCGCGCGGCTTCACCCCGAGCCGTTCCGTCCTCCGGATCCGGCGACTACCTGGGTCCCCCGCTCCTGCCTTTTCGTGTGTGGGAGGTTTCCGGACAGCGGCAGGATTCGGCGGTCCATCCGGATTTGAGCGAGACCGTAATCGAATGGGACCGGCGGAAACAAGAGCGTGAATTCATTCCGGTATCGGAGAGAAAGATCCATCGGCGCCGGGGATACGGGCACCCTTCTGCCCGTATCCCCAACTCGCCTTCCACGCAACGGAATGAGCGCATCACCCTCGCCCGCACGCCGGGGCCCGAAGTGACCCACTTCACTTCTTCCGCGGCCTTGGAGAGGGATTCCTGCGCGCTCCCCAGAAGAATGAACGGGCGTCGGCGGCGCCCAAAAGAAAAGCTAAGCCCCTTTATCATTCCCAATGAATAGATTGACGACATAGGAACGAAACAGGGCGTCCGCCGTCCATTTCGGACATCTAGGCGGACAGTGCCGACGGCGTCTCCAGCAGGGCCGTCTCCTCGTCGGTGAGCCGGAGCCCGCCCGCGGCCACGTTCTCCACCAGGTGGTCCGGGTTGCCCGTGCCGGGGATCGCCAGCACGTGTTCGCCCTGCCGGAGCGTCCAGGCGAGACGGACCTGTGCGGGTGTCGCACCGTGCGCGCGGGCGACCGCGAGGACCGCCTCGCTCTCCGCGCCGCCCGCCTGCCCGGCGCCGCTCTCGCGCCCTTCGCCCGCGATGGCGAAGAACGGGACGAACGCGATGCCCTGCTCGCCGCAGAGCCGCAGCACCTCGTCGGAGCCGGTCCGCCTGCTGTCCAGGCCGTACCGGTTCTGCACACAGACCACGGGCGCGATCGCCTGGGCCTCCGCCAGATGCTCGGGGCCGATGTTGGAGATGCCCAGGTGGCGGATGAGGCCGGCCTCACGCAGCTCGGCCAGGGCGCCGAAGTGCTCGGCGAGCGAACCGGGCCCGTTCAGGCGCAGGTTGACCACGTCGAGGTGGTCGCGGCCGAGCTGGCGCAGGTTCTCCTCGACCTGGCCGCGCAGGCGTTCCGGGGTGGCCCAGGGCAGCCAGGCGCCGGACGCGTCGCGCCCCGGGCCGACCTTGGTGACGATGACCAGATCGTCCCGATAGGGCGCGAGCGCCCGGTTGATGAGTTCGTTGGCGGAACGGAGCCGGGAGAAGTAGAAAGCCGCGGTGTCGATGTGGTTGACGCCCAGTTCGACCGCGCGCCGCAGCACGGCGAGGGAGCGCTCGCGGTCGCTCGGCGTACCGAGGTCGAATGCGGCGCTCCCGGTGAGGCGCATCGCGCCGAATCCCAGGCGGTTGACCGACAGGTCACCGAGTTTCCAGGTGCCTGCGGCCGCCGCGTGGATCGTCTCCGTAGTCATGATCGCAGTCTGTCATCAGGACCGGCGCGAACGGAACGCCCCGACTCGGAGAACTGCGCGGCCCACGCGGACTGTGAACAGTCCACGGCCTCAACGCACTCAATGCGCCGAACGGGCTCGCGCACTGGGCGGAAAGGCGCGCCGGGGGAGAATTCTTCGCGATATCACCTTCACCGGCACCCCTTTCGATGTCAGCCCGCCGCTTTCCCCCTTCAACATTCCGCACAAGTGCGCCTGCCCGTTCTCCTTGCCCCTTGGATTCACGCCAACACAATGGGGCGGTAAGGGAAGTGTTTACTCCGCCCGCCACAGCGCGGGCACGTTCGGCGGCTCCCAGCCGGGCTGGGCGGTGTGTGCCTGAAGGCAGACGTAGCCGCGTCCGCCGTAGCCGGCGCGGTCGCCCGAGCGGTAGGAGGTGCCGACGGACCAGGTGGTTCCGGGGGGCGGGCCGGTGGGCGTGGGGGTCGGTGACGGCGACGGCGACTGGGCCACGTCCAGGACGAAGTCGAACGCCGCCTCCTTCGCGCCGCCCGCGTCCCGAACGGTCATCAGCAGCCGTGCGTCGAAGAGCGAGTCGGTGTTGTTGCGCGGCTCGCCGGGGAAGTAGAGCTGGGTGGTGAGCACCGGCCGGCCGGGCGCCTGCGCCTTCACGTGGATGTGGCGGGTGCGGCCGGGGTAGAGGCCCGGCACGATGGTGGTGAGGGTGAACGCTCCCCGGGCGTCCGTGTACTGGTGCCCGCGGAGGCGGAAGCCGGTGTTGTCGTAGGCGCCGTTGGTGTCGGCCTGCCAGAAGTCGAGCAGGACGCGTGACAGCGGCAGGCAGGCCCGGCCGAAGACGTACCCGGTGACCGTGAGGCGGGTGCCGGGGGTGCCGGGCTCCAGGAGCGAGGTGCGCTCGGGGGAGTTCGGTTTGAAGTAGGGGCCCTCTGTCTGCTGGGGGGTGGGGTGGTCGCCGTCGTCGCACGCCGGGGTGAGCTGGGGGGCGGTGCCGGTGCCGGCGGTGCCACGGGCCAGGGCGGGCACCCCGGCCAGGGACACGGGCACGGCCACTGAGGCCGCGAGCGCTGCCCGCAGTACGGTCTTGCGGCTGGGCCGGGGCCGTCGGTCGGCGTCCGCGGACCGGTTCTGGTCACGCCGTGTCGCTTCGCTCTCGCCATCCATGGCTGCTCCTTGGGGGGAGGTGGGGACGGCTACGACGCTAGGCGGACGATCGGGTTCGGGCGATGGACGCGATGCGGTGGTCGTGGTGATAATCTCCGCCGCCGCGCCGGAAGTCGCCGGGGCTGGCGCCGGTCTCCCGGCGGAAGAAGCGGCAGAAGTAGGCGGGATCGGTGAACCCGACCCGGTTGGCAACCTGACGTACCGTCAACTCGGTGTGCAGGAGCAGCCGTTTGGCCTCGTGGGTGCGGGCCTGGCGGATGAGCTCACCGGGTGTGCGGCCGGTGGCCTCCTTCACGGCTTCGGTCAGATACCCCACGGACACGCCGATCCGGTCCGCGCACGCGCGCACGGACGACGGCAGGTCGTCGGCGCGCGCCACCAGGGCGGTGAACCGGCCCGCGACACCGTTCGCGCGGGCGACGTCCTGAGCGACGGCGGTCGCGGGCAGTCGCGCGGCCCGTACGAGCAGGACGTGCAGCAGCGCGCGCAGCACCCCGTGAAACCCCTCGGCCCCCGTGCGGTACTCCTCGTACATCTCCCCCACCAGCGAGGAGGTCCAGCTCTCGGCCTCCCGGTCCAGCTCCAGCCAGGGGCGGGGGCCGAGCCCGTGCAGCAGCGCGCGGTCGTCGGGGTGGTCGAGCAGGAAGTCCTCGGTGAAGAGGATCACCCACCCCTCGGGCCCGGCCGCGCACTCCCACTGGTGGACCTGCCCGGGGGCGATGACACACAGGTGCGGTGGGCGCAGCGGGAACCGGGCGAGATCGAGCACATGGGCGCCGGCGCCGCCGGTGATGTGCACGATCTCGTAGAAGGTGTGCCGGTGGGGGAAGTCGGCGCGGGACATCGCGCCGATGGTGTCGAAGGTGCCCATGGCGAACGGCAGCGCGTTGGGCATCGGCACCTCCAGCCGGTGCAACGGCGGCACCCCGCCCCCGTCCCCACACCCACCGGCCCCCGGCAACACAGCCGCCCCACGCATCCACAACCCCCCACCTGGCCCGGACCAGCCAACGGTGAGCCTCACGATGACACGACCAGAAGAGATCCGGAACACCGCCGTTCGCGCCAGGGCTTCAGAACCCGCTGCACACGGCGCTGGCCGAGGGACCCGTGGCGGTGGCGGTCTTCGGTTTGCCGTCGCCCACCGTCACGGAGCACGCGGCGGTCCCACCCCCCGGGCCGAGTGTGACCGTGAGTGTGCCGCCCTTGAGGAAGCCCTTGGCCCGCACCTGCTTGGACCAGGGAAGACGGACACCGGTTTCCTGACTGACGGACTCGTCACTGCCATGCCAGGTCGAGTACGTGATCGCGACATCGCCGGCATGCCCGGTGACCTCGTAGCGGATGGTGGCCGTCTCCCCGCTCTCCTTCGACACCTCGTGCGCGAAGAGCGCGAGGAACGCCGTGCACCCGCCCGCCAGGAGCAGAGCGACCACGAGCAGTACCCATGGCCACCGTCTGCGGCGGCGCGGCTGCGGCCTCGCGCCCCACTGCCCGGGAACTCCTTCACCGGGACCGGGTCCCCATGACGTGCTCATGGATCCAGCGTCATCCAGCCCGGCCGTTCCCGCGACCTGGTGGCTCACAGGTGGCGCACCCCCAGCCTCCACCACAATCAAACAAAAACTTCCAACAAAAGTGTTCAGTTTCTCGCCGCTGAGGCGTAGGTTCCGTTCCGATCAGTTCGCTCGACGAAGCGGGTACGTATGCAATCTCTGGCCGCAGGGCTCCGGCTCCCCACCAACGGGCTCGACTACACGATTCTGGCGATCTACTTCGTCGTCGTTCTGGGCATCGGCTTCGCCGCCCGGGCGAGTGTGAAGACCAGCCTCGACTTCTTCCTCTCCGGGCGGTCGCTGCCCGCCTGGGTGACCGGGCTCGCCTTCGTCGCCGCCAACCTCGGCGCGACCGAGATCCTCGGGATGGCCGCCACCGGCGCCCAGTACGGGGTGGCGGTCGTGCACTGGTACTGGATCGGCGCCATCCCGGCCATGGTCTTCCTCGGCCTGGTGATGATGCCGTTCTACTACCGCTCGAAGGTCCGGTCCGTGCCGGAGTTCCTGCTCCAGCGGTTCGACGCCTCCGCGCACCTGCTCAGCTCGGCTCTCTTCGCCTTCGCCGCGATCCTCATCGCGGGCGTGAACCTCTACGCCCTGTCGATCGTCGTGGAGGCGCTGCTCGGCTGGCCGCAGTGGGTGGCCATCGTGGTGGCCGGGCTCTTCGTCCTCGCGTACATCACCGTCGGCGGACTCTCCTCCGCGATCTACAACGAAGTCCTCCAGTTCTTCGTGATCCTCGCCGCGCTCATCCCGCTGGTCGTCCTCGGCCTCAAGCGCGTCGGCGGCTGGGGCGCGCTCAGCGACGACCTGGAGTCCGCGCACGGCCACAACTACCTCACCGCCTGGGGCGGCACCGGCATCGGGCAGAGCAACCCGCTCGGCGCCAACTGGCTGACGATCATCCTCGGGCTCGGCTTCGTGCTCTCCTTCGGCTACTGGACCACCAACTTCGCCGAGGTCCAGCGCGCGCTGTCCGCGAAGAACCTCAGCGCGGCCCGGCGCACCCCGCTGATCGCCGCCTTCCCGAAGATGTTCATCGTCTTCCTGGTGATGATCCCGGGCCTGGTCGCCGCCGCCCTGGTGCCGAAGATCGGCACCCCGGGCTCCGACCTGACGTACAACGACGCCATCCCGTATCTGATGCAGGAGCTGCTGCCCAACGGTGTGCTCGGGATCGCCGTCACCGGTCTGCTCGCCGCCTTCATGGCGGGCATGGCGGCCAACGTGTCGTCGTTCAACACCGTCTTCACCTACGACATCTGGTCCAAGTACGTGAAGAAGGACCGGCCGGACGCGTACTACCTGCGCTTCGGGCGGCTGATCACGGCCATCGGCGTGCTGGCCTCGATCGGCACCGCGTTCATCGCGTCCAGCTTCTCCAACATCATGGGGTACCTCCAGACGCTGTTCTCCTTCTTCAACGTGCCGATGTTCGTGGTCTTCGTCATCGGGATGTTCTGGAAGCGCGCGTCCATGAAGTCCGGTGTCTGGGGGCTGGTCGCCGGCACCACCGCCGCGATGGTCAACTACTTCTGGATCTACAAGCAGGGCGTCGTCTCCATCCCCACCGACCAGGGCGCCAACTTCGTCTCCGCGATCGTCGGCTTCGCCGCCGGGGCGATCACCATGGTCGTGGTGACGCTCTTCACCGCGCCCAAGCCCGAGGCCGAACTGGCCGGTCTGGTGTACGGGACGGTCTCACCCGGTCTGGAGGAGGCGCCCGGCGAGGGCGACGGCGCCTGGTACCGCAAGCCCGCGCTGCTCGGCTGGGGAGCGGTGGTCCTCGCCGCGCTCTGCTACGTGCCCTACTCGCTCTGATCGGAGGCCAGGACCATGTCTGAACTGCAACGCGAAGTCTCCGAGCTGGAGAAGAAGTCCGCCACGGCGGCCCGGCTCTTCGACATCCGCCGGATCATCGGCGGACTCTTCACCCTGTACGGAGTGATCGTCACCATAGCCGGGCTGACGGCCTCCGACGCCGACCTCGACAAGGCCCAGGGCGTCAACATCAACCTCTGGACCGGCCTCGGCATGCTCGCCCTCGGCCTGTTCTTCCTGGGCTGGCTCTGGCTGCGGCCCCTCGCCCCGCCCGTCCCGCAGGCCGGCGAGGACGGCGTGGGCGGCGAGGGCGGCGAGGACGGCGAGGACGGGCCGGCAGCGCTCTAGCCCGCGGTCCGGCACCCGGCACCCTGCGCGCGGGACCCTTCCCGAAGGGTCCCGCGCGCCCCTCTTCCCCTCCTCCCGCTCCCCCTCCGCCTCCTCCGCCCCGTCACATTTCCCCGTTCGATTCCGTCAGGGAAGTGATCGCGAAAGCCGGCCGGTGCGGTTCCGGGGGCACACGCGGAACAAGGAAGTAGGGAAAGAACCATGACGACGAGCGCTCTCGCCGAACTGCGGTCACAGGTGCGCGGCCGTGTCCTGCTGACCGGTGACGACCACTTCGACCAGGCACGACAGCCGTGGAACCTCTCCGTCCAGCAGCCCGTGTCGGCGGTCGTCGAGGCGGCCGACGCCGACGACGTCGCGGCCGTGGTGCGGTACGCGTCGGCGGCCGGGCTCGTCGTCGCGCCCCAGGCCGGCGGCCGGGGCGCCAGCGGTGACGTGGAGGGCGTGATCCTGCTGCGCACCGGCAAGCTCGACGAGCTGCATGTGGACGCCGCCGCCCGTACCGCGCGCGTCGGCGCGGGCGTCCTGGGCGGCCAGGTCCAGGCCGTGGCGGGGCCGCTCGGTCTGACCGGGCTGCCGGGCAGTTCCCCGCTGGTCAGCGTGGTCGGCTACACCCTGGGCGGCGGGCTCAGCTGGTTCGGGCGCAAGTACGGCTGGGCCGCCGACAGCGTCACCGCCTTCGACGTGGTCACCGCCGACGGCGACCGGGCCCGGGTGACCGCCTACTCCGACGCCGAGCTCTTCTGGGCGCTGCGCGGCGGTGGCGGCGACTACGCCCTGGTCACGGCCATCGAGTACGACCTTCATCCGGCGCCCGCCCTCTTCGGCGGCCGGGTGGTCTGGCACGGCAGCCAGGCGCCCCGCGTCCTGGACGCCTTCCGCGGGATCACCGCGAACGCGCCGGACGAGCTGACCGCCTGGATCAACCTCCTCCAGATCCCGAACGGTCCCTCGCTCGTCACCGTGGACAGCACCTTCCTCGGCGAGGAGGCCGAGGGCCGGGCGCTGCTGCGCGCGCTCGACGAGATCGAGGGCGCCACCACCGACACCCGGGGCGTGCTGCCGGTGGCCCAGCTGGGCGAGATCACCGGCGAGCCGACCGAGCCCGGTCCCAGCGCGACCCGCGCCGAGCTGCTGACCGACCTGGACGACAAGGTGGCGGCGGCCCTCCTCGCGGAGCCGATCGACCCGCTCGTCGGTGTGCACATCCGCCACCTGGGGGGCGCCTTCGCCGCCCCGACGGAGAATCCGCAGGGCCCGCTGACCGAGCCGTACACCCTGTCCATGTTCGGTGTGCCGTTCTCGCCGGAGCGCGGGGCCGAGATCGCCGCCCGCCAGGAGGCGCTGGTGCAGTCGGTCGCCCCGTACGTCAGCGGACGCAAGCCCTTCACCTACCTCTCCCCCGGCGACACGGCGGCGACGGCCTTCCGGCCCGAGGCGCTGGCCCGGCTCCAGCAGGTCAAGCGCGACCGCGACCCGCGCGGCGTCCTCCGCAGCAACTTCCCGGTCCTAGGCTGACCCCCGGGAGCACGGGCGGCGCCCCTCGGCCTTGGGCCGTGGGGCGCCGTTCCGCGTGAAGGGACGGTCAGGACAGCGTGCCGTCGTAGTCCGGGAGCTTGAAGGCCCGCTCCGCGTGCCCGCCCACGAGGTCGGTCGTGTTGTTGCCGATGTTGGCGATGATCGTGTATCCGCGCGCCTCGATCTCGGCCCGCTTCTGCGTCTTGTAGGTGCTGACCTCGTGGAAGAGGTCCGGCAGGTCGCGGACGTACAGACCGGTGACCGGGTAGCCCACCGCCTTGAGGTTGTACGAGGTGAGGGACTCGACGATGCCGGGCCGCGCGGTGACGAAGAAGACGGCGACGCCCCGCGAGCTCGCCTCGCGCGCCAGGGCGCGGACCGAGTCGATGGCCGGGGTCGGGAACGTCCAGAAGTGGTGGAAGTCCGTCTCCAGCGAGGTGTTGTCGATGTCCAGGACGATGGCGGGCTTCTCGCCCGCGGGCGAGGCGGCGACGCGCTCCTGGAGGTAGGGGCGGGCGGTGTCCACGACGGTCCGGACATCGCGCAGCCAGGTCGCGCGGTCGACGCCCTTGAGCCCGGCGATCGCGCCGGAGGCGGAGGTGCGGGCCGCGACGGAGTACGGGGCGGAGGCCGTCGGAGCGGCCTGGGAGGCGGTGGGCGCGGCGACGAGGGCGGTCGCGGCGGCGGCCACGGCGACGGCCGTGCGCGTCGTCCAAGCAGTGCGGGGCATGGGGGGTCGGTGCTCCTCTGTCGCGAGGGTGGGAGTCCGCGGAAGATCCGCAGGGGCCGTGGGGACCGGCACGTACGGAAACGGAATTGACATGCGCACGGCCAAGAATGATCAGCCGTTGACGCGATGTCTACCGGTCGGTAGGAAACTTCTCGTGGACGGAGGATGAATCCGCGGGAGGACCGCTCACGCCCGCACAGGACCGCCGCATACGGAAGCCGGGCGACCGGATCCAGCCCATTCCGCACACTCGGGAATGTATTTTGGTACCTCAACTGTTGGTATATACATCGAGCCCCTGCGGCTCGTCCGACGACCGACCGCGCGGACCGACGATCCGCCCCCAGCAGCGAGGCACCATGAACCCCACCCAGGAGCAGCCCGCCGACACCGTGGCCCGGCTGCGCGCCACCTTCCGCACCGGCCGCACCAAGCCCGTCGAGTGGCGCACCACCCAGTTGCGACGCCTGCGCGAGATGCTCACCGAGCGCGGCGCGGAGCTGGTCGAGTCCCTCCACGCCGACCTCGGCAAGAGCCCGGCCGAGGCCCAGCGCACCGAGATCGGCTTCGTCGTCCGCGAGATCGACCACACCCTGGAACACCTCGCGGGGTGGCTGCGCCCCGAGCCCGCGCCCGTCCCGGAGCACCTGGGCGGGGCGACGGCCTGGACGCAGTACGACCCGCTGGGCGTCGTCCTGGTCATCGCGCCCTGGAACTATCCGGCGCAGCTGCTGCTCACCCCGGTGATCGGCGCCCTGGCCGCCGGGAACGCGGTCGTGGCCAAGCCCAGCGAGATGGCTCCGGCCACCTCCGCCGTGCTGGCGCGCCTGCTGCCCGAGTATCTCGACCGGGACGCGGTGGCCGTGGTGGAGGGCGGTGTTCCGGAGACGACGGCGCTGCTGGCCGAGCGGTTCGACCACATCTTCTACACCGGCAACGGCACCGTCGGCCGTATCGTCATGGCCGCGGCCGTCCAGCACCTCACGCCCGTCACCCTCGAACTGGGCGGCAAGTCCCCGGCCTTCGTCGACCGGGACGCCGACATCGCCGGCGTCGCGGCGCGGCTGGCCGCGGGCAAGTTCCTCAACGCGGGCCAGACCTGTGTCGCGCCCGACTACGTCCTCACCGACCCCGAGACGGCCCGCGCCCTCGAACCGGCGCTGACCCGGGCGGTCGAGGCGCTGTACGGGACCGACCCGCAGGCCTCCGCCGAGTACGGCCGTATCGTCAACGAGCGCCACTTCGACCGTCTGAGCGGTCTGCTCGACTCGGGCCGCGTCGTCACCGGCGGCCGGGGCGACCGCGTCACCAAGTACCTCGCGCCGACCGTCCTCGCCGACGTCGACCCCAAGTCGCCGGTGATGCGGGAGGAGATCTTCGGCCCGATCCTGCCGATCGTGACGGTGTCCGACCTGGACGAGGCCATCGACTTCATCAACGACCGCGACAAGCCGCTGGCGCTGTACGCCTTCACCGAGTCCGGCACCACCCGGGAGCGCCTGGCCGCCGAGACCTCATCGGGCGGCCTCGGCCTCGGGCTGCCGCTGGCCCATCTCACCGTCTCCGACCTGCCGTTCGGCGGCGTCGGCGAGAGCGGCATGGGCAACTACCACGGCCGCTACTCCATCGAGACGTTCAGCCACCGCAAGGCGGTGCTGGCCGCCGGGTGACCGACGGTCGGTGAGGGGCCGGGGCAGATCTCCGTCCCGGCCACGACACTCACCGGACCGGCCCCGGTCTCCCCCGCGAGCAGGCGCGAAGGCCTTCAGCCGACGGTGTCCGGGGCGGGCGCCGGCGCGGCGCCGTCCCGGGGCGCGGGTACGGCCTCGTCGCGGGGGCCGGGTGCCGCTTCGGCGCGGGCGGTGGCGTCCGGCGAGGTCCGGCCCGGCGCCGCGGTGACCGCGGCGGCGCGTACCGCCCACCGCTGCTCGACCCTGGCGAACCGCCAGTACGCCAGCGCCGCCGCCCACACCGCGACGAACAGGCCGACGATGATGAAGCCGACGTTGTCCAGGTCGAGGCCCGCGACCCACCCGGTGACGGCGTCCCGCAGGTCCAGCTTCTTGTGCAGCACGCCCACCAGCTCGATCGTGCCGATCAGGAAGGCCACCGCGATGGAAAGACCGGTGATGGTGAGGTTGTAGAACACCTTGCGCACCGGGTTGGAGAACGCCCACTGGTAGGCGAAGTTCATGAAGGTGCCGTCGATGGTGTCGAACAGGCTCATCCCCGCCGCGAAGAGCAGCGGCAGGCACAGCACCGCGTACCAGGGCAGTCCGGCGGCGGCGCCCGAGCCGGCCATCACCATCAGGGTGACCTCGGTGGCGGTGTCGAAGCCGAGGCCGAAGAGGAAGCCCAGCGGATACATCTGGCCGGGGCGGGTGATCGACTTGGTGAAACGCCCCAGGAGGCGGTTCATGAACCCCCGTGAGTCCAGGTGCTGTTCCAGCGCGGCCTCGTCGTACGTCCCGGCGCGCATCGCCCGGAACACCCGCAGGATGCCGACCAGGGCCAGCAGGTTGAGGGCGGCGATGAGGTAGAGGAACGATCCGGAGACGGTCGTTCCGACCACGCCGAGGGTCTGGTGGGTCGGTGAGTCGTCGTTCATCAGGGTGCCCGCGAGCTGGGCGCCCCCGGCGACCAGCGCCGCCATCACCACGACGACGCTGGAGTGCCCGAGGGCGAACCAGAAGCCGACCGACACCGGCCGTTTGCCGTCGGCCATCAGCTTGCGGGTGGTGTTGTCGATCGCGGCGATGTGGTCCGCGTCGAAGGCGTGCCGCATACCGAGGGTGTACGCGGTGACGCCGAGCCCGAGGCCGAACGTCTTGGAACCGACCTCGTAGTGCTCGGGCACCACCAGCAGGAAGAGGATGCCGAACGCGACGACATGCAGGGCGGCGATCACCGCCAGCAGCCAGGCGGTGCGCACGGTGTCCTCACGTCGCCAGTGGAATGTGGCGGCAGGGGTGGGCAGGGTCATTCGTTCACGCTCCAGCACCTCGTGGATCATTACGCGAGATGCCGTGGCCGGTCTCCTGGCTTCCGGGTGTCGCACCGTCCCCGCCTTCCCAGCGGCCTCACGGCCACCAGTGGCACAACGGGACGGGCTACCCGAAGCCGTTCATGGCCTGAACGACGTGGGGCCCGATCACAGTGGCGAGGGCCGCTCCGGTCTTGCACCGGTCTTCCCGAACACCACGGCTCGCCAACCGTAGGTGCGACCCGCCCCACCTGCAAGTCTGGCCGTGGACGCGGGTATTGCAGATCACATTCCGGGCTGCCGTGCTCACCCCGTCGCCGGCGCGACGAACGCCGGGCGGCGGTCGATGCGGGCGCGGACCTCGTCGGAACCGAAGTGGTGGTCGATCCGCCGGACGGCCTCGGCCCAGCTCCGCATGGTGCCCGCGTCGGAGAGCGCCTCGGTCACGAACGGGTCGCTCCACCGTTCCACCGCACGCCGCCACAGCTCGGCCGGCGGTTCCTCCAGCAGACTGCCCACCGTCCCCTCGTAGATGAGCATGGCCCGCACCTGCCCGTCGGGCTGGACCTGGAGGGACTGGAAGTCGAGGCCGCGCGCCACCTGCTCGGGATTCATCCGCAGGGAGAAGTTGGTCGACGTGCCGACGCGGACCGTGGCGGGGGCGAGCGACTGGAGCCGCGCACGCTGCTCCTCACTGCCCAGCCGGGCGAGCTGTTCGTCCGTGAGCAGCTCGTGCTCGGCGTATCCGGCGCGGCTGCCGAGCCCCGACGGGAGGGCGGCGCCGCAGTCCAGGGAGCTGAGGTGCGGGAAGCGCGCCAGGATGTCCGTGCAGAACTCCTCCAGCCGGTCGATGTTGCTCCGGACGACCGCGCAGTCGACGGCGAACGGGAGCGGGCGGTCCGCTCGCCGGTCCCGCTCCCGCGCACCGTCTTCCAGCAGCGCCGGCGCGCGCATCGCCCGGCCGAACGAACCCGCCCTGCCGCGGATCCGGTCGTGCACCTCGGGCGTGGGACCGTCGACACTCACCACGACCCGTCCGCAGACACGCGCCAGCTCTTCGGTCATCCACGGCCGGTAGTTCCAGCCGCCGGTGTAGACGAGGACCGAGATCCCCGCTCGCGTCAGCCGCTCCGCGACTTCGAAGACCCCCTTGACCAGCAGTGGTTCGCCCCCGGCGAGGGTGACCTGGACCGGTCCCAGGGCGATGATCGCGTCGGCGATCCGGAGCAGGTCCTCGTGGCTCACCTGCCGCGACGGGCGTCTGCCGGACTCCGAATAGCAGTGGGTGCAGCGCAGCGGACAGGCGTAGGTGATGTCCCAGATGACGGACTGCGGGCCGTCGGCAACCTGGTGCGCCTGCTCCGTCGCGTGCTCCATCGCATGCTCCCGTGTCCGCTCGCGGTCTCGGTGCCGGACCCCCCCGTGCGGGCGGGGGACGTTCCGCCGGGCCCAGACTAGGAGGGGGCGGCGGGGCACGGTATCCCCAACTCTGGGATGGCGTGGACCCGACGGAGTGCCCCGCGCCCCGCCCCGGGGGGCCTGCGGCCACCCCGGACCCGGCCTCTTCCCGCCCCTGCCGCCTTCCGGCGCTCAGACGCAGGCGTGGTCCAGCAGACCGGCCCAGGTCCGGGGGCCGACCAGGCCGTCCACATCGTGGCCCCGGTAGCCGCAGACGTACTGGAAGGACTTCACCGACTTGGTGGTCCCGCTGCCGAAGATGCCGTCCACGCGGGTGCGGAAGCCCTGGTCCGTGAGCTTCTGCTGGAGGAACCTGACACAGGTTCCGGTGTCGCCCTGCGACAGGAACGGCCTGCTCTGCGCGCAGCCGGCGGCGCTCGACGCGGCCGGCGCGGCCGCGTCGGCGGGGGCGAGCATGCCGGCCCCTCCCAGCACTCCCGCGCTGACCAGGGCGACGACGAGGATCCGTACCTGTTTCATGGGGCCTCCCGTTGACAGGGCGACCGCGTGTGGTGGGCACGCGTGTCGCCGGACTGCGGCGGCGTGCCGATGTGCCGCCGCCGGAAGGCCACGCTAGGGAGAGCGCGGGCGCGAGGCGTCCCGCAGGGGGTGGAGACACCTCCTGCAACCAGAGCGGTATGCGGCCCGCCCCTCCACCTGGTGCGGCAGCCGGGTCGCGCCCCGCCGGTCGGACGGGCGACGCCGTGAGCGTTCCCGGCTCAGGACGCCGGAGTGGGTCCCTCGATCTGTTCGCTGATCCACTGCATGCTGCTGGCGTCCATCCCCTTCACATACGTCACGGCGTTGTGCCGGCCGCCCTGGATGACTTCGAGGTGGGTGTGGATGGGGCCCTTGTTGCCGTAGGTGGCGATGTACTTGTTCACCTTGGGGATGACGGACTTCTCCTTCGTGCCGTACTGGAAGGCGAGGTACACGTCCGGTCCCTTGGCGGCGATCAGCCGCCGGGAGAGCACCTCGGGGTTGTTCTCCGCCTTCTCCTTGGGGTGGCCGTTCCACAGCGGGGAGTCCGGGACGATGTCGGGGCCCGAGGCGATGACGGCCTTGAACTTGTCGGGGTGCTTGAGGACGGCCTTGAGGCCCGCGAAGCCGCCGGAGGAGGATCCCATGAAGGCCCAGCCGTCACGCGACTTGATGGTGCGGAAGTTCTGCCGCATGAGGTCGGGCACGTCCTCGGTCAGCCAGGTGCCCATCCTGGGCTGGCCGGGGATGTCGCTGCCGTCCCAGTAGAGCCCGCCGTCGTCCGGCTTGGGGTTCAGCACCGGCATGGCCAGCAGGAACGGTTTGCCCTTGCCCTCGTCGGCCCATTTGGAGATGGACGACTCCAGCTTGAGGTTGTTGTCCATCCAGTAGTTGTTGGGGAAACCGGGGCCGCCGGGGAGGGCGATCAGGACGGGGAAGCCGCTCTTGTCGTACTTGGGGTCGTCGTACTGCTTCGGCGCCCAGACCCACACCTTGCCCGTGAAGCCCGACTTCCTGCCGGTGATCTTCACGACGCCGACGTGCGTGCCGTCACCGAGCGTGCTGGAGATCTTGAAGTCGGCGGCCGGTCCCGTCGGCATCAGGGTCTTGGAGTCCACGGGCTTCTGCGGGGCGGCGCCGGGCTTGTCGTCGATCCTGCCGTACGAGATGGGGTCGCCCTTGTCGGTGAACGGCGGTATCTCGAAGTAGCTCATGACCGGCCACGCGATCGCCCCGAGCAACCCCACGCCGACGACCACGAGGAGCCATCGCCGGGCCTTGGAGGCGCGGCGGTGGCCCCGGGACTCGTACGTCTCGGCCCCGTCCCTGGTCCTGGTGGTCGCGTGCGACATCAATGGCTCCGGCTTGCTGCGGCCCCTCGGGGCACGACGGTCGTGTTCCGCCTCCGGGGATGGACAAAGCAGCTGTAAGGGTTCCAAATTTGCCAAACTGTGATCAACGTTTGACGAGGAGCGGACCGACACGGACAGTAACGAAACGCAAGATCACGGCGTCACGGAGCGCGGAACGCCGCCGAGGGCAAACCCGGAGGAGATTGTCAGTGGCCGCCCCTACGCTGATTCTCACGTCGTGATCGACGAGGGGGGCCTCGCGATCGCCTGTTTCCCTGTGCCCGCGAGGTGATGATCCATGACTTCCGCCGCCCCGACCGACGGCGCTCCGCCGGACGTCAACAGCTTCCAGGTCGACCTGCGAGGGCTGGTCGACCTCCTCTCCCACCATCTGTACTCGAGCCCGCGGGTCTACGTCCGCGAGCTCCTGCAGAACGCGGTGGACGCGGTCACGGCCCGCCGGGCGCACGACCCCGAGGCCCGTATCCGCATCCGCCTCTCCTCGGTTGACGGCAGGGTCGCCATCGAGGACAGCGGCATCGGCCTGACCGCCGACGAGGTGCACACCCTGCTCGCCACGATCGGCCGCAGCTCCAAGCGCGGCGGGGAGCACGGTCTGGAGTCCGCCCGGCGGGAGTTCCTGGGCCAGTTCGGCATCGGCCTGCTCGCCTGCTTCGTGGTGGCCCGCCGCATCCGTGTGGTCACCCGCTCGGCGCGCACCCCCGACGCCGCCCCCGTGGAGTGGCTCGCGAGCGACGACGGGTCGTACACGGTCCGCGTCCTGCCCGACGACGCCAGGCCCGAGCCCGGTACCACCGTCCACCTCGAACCGCGCCCGGGTGCCGAGGAGTGGACCACCGCCGCGCGCGTGGAGGAACTCGCCCGCGACTTCGGCTCCCTGCTCCCCTATGACATCGCGTTCGCGGGGGACGACGGCGCCGAGCGCCCGGTCACCGACCGGCCGCCCGTCTGGGAGCGGGAGTACCCGACACCGGCCGCCCGCCGCGTCGCGCTCTCCGGTCACTGCGCGCGGGTCTTCGGTTTCACCCCGCTGGACTCGATCGACCTGGACCTGCCGGTCGCGGGCGTGCGGGGCGTCGCTTACGTACTGCCGGAGCCGACCAGCCCGGCGCACCGGGCCGGGCACCGCACCTACCTCAAGGGCATGCTGCTCACCGACCGCGCCGACAACCTGCTGCCCGAGTGGGCGTTCTTCGTGCGCGCGGTGGTCGACACCGACACCCTGCGCCCCACGGCGTCGCGGGAGAACCTGTACGACGACGAGACGCTCGCCGCCGTCCGCGACGCCCTCGGCGCCCGGCTGCGGCAGTGGCTCGCGGAGCTCGCCGCGGGCGACCCGCAGCGCCTCGCCGCGTTCCTGAGCGTGCATCACCTGGGCGTGAAGTCCCTGGCCCGGCACGACGCCGAGCTCTTCGCGCTGATGCTGCCGTGGCTGCCGTTCGAGACCAACGACGGCCGGCGCAGCCTGGATGAGTTCGCGGCCGCCCACACCGAGATCCACTTCACCCGGACCGTCGAGGAGTTCCGGCAGATCGCCCCGATCGCGGCGGCGCACGGCCTGGGCGTCGTCAACGCGGGCTACACGTACGACGCCAACCTGCTCGCCCTGCTCCCCAAAATCCGGCCCGGCCTGAAGGTCACCGAGCTCGACGCGGGCGCGGTCACCGACCGCCTCGACCCGGTGCCCACCACCGCGGAGCTGTCGCTCGCCGCCTTCCTGTCGACCGCCCGCACCCGGCTCGACCCGCACGGGTGCGACGTGGTGCTGCGGGCCTTCCAGCCGGTGGCCGTGCCCGCGCTGTTCCTCGACGACCGGCAGGCGCGGCACGAGCGCGACCGGGCCGCCGCCCAGGAGAACGCCGACTCGCTGTGGAACGACATCCTCGGCGCCCTGCGCGGCTCCGCCCCGCGCGCGCGGCTGGTGCTCAACCACAACAACCCGCTGATCCGCCGGATCGCCACGCTGCCGGACGCCGAACTGACCGGCACGGCCATCGAATCGCTCTACGGCCAGGCGCTGCTGATGTCGCAGCGACCGCTGCGCCCGGCCGACTCCACCCTGCTCAACCGGGCCTTCCTGGACCTCCTGGAATGGGCCACCCACTCCACGCCGGGCACCCACCCCCAGGAGGGCCGGAAGTGACCGCCCTGACCCCCGAGGAGATCCGCCAGGCCCTGGCGGAGAACGCGCGGACTCCCTACGGCGCGGCGCGCAACGCGCGCGCGGAGACACTGGCCGCCGCCGCCGAGTCCAGCGGAGACCGCGAGCTGTTCCGCCAGGCGCTGGACCGGCTGATCGACGCGTACGAGTGGAGCGCCGAGCGCACCAAGATGGTGGTGCCGTTCGCGCGTCTGCTCCAGGAGTACGACCGCGACCCGGCCGCCTTCCCCGTCTACGAGGTGCACGGCCTGTTCTGGCGCTTCAAGTGGGTGGCCGGGCGGATCGTCGAGTCCCCGGACATCCCGCTCGCCGCGGTGGAGGGCTGGCTGGTGGACATGGAGCGCCGCTACCGGCTCGCCGGATACAGCGAACGGGCCGTGCGCCAGGCCGAGTTCCACCTCGCCGACGCGACCGGCGACGAAGCCCGTATGGACCGGGCCGCGGCGGGCTGGACCGCGGCCGCGCGCGACCGGATGAGCGACTGCCACGCGTGCGAGATCAACACCCAGGGCTGGTACTGGGCGCGCAAGGGCGAGGACGCCAAGGCGATCGAGATCTGGGCGCCGGTGCTCTCGGGTGAGATGTCCTGCATGGAGGAGCCGCACCGGGTCCTGGCGCACTCGCTGCTCCCCCTGGTGCGCCTCGGCCGCCTCGACGAGGCCCGCTCGCACCACGTGCGCGGCTACCGGATGACCCGCGGCAACGACAGCCTGCTGCGCTCGGTCGGCAAGCACATCGAGTTCTGCGCGCTGACCGGCAACGAACCGCGCGGTCTGGAGATCCTCGCCGAGTACACCACCCATCTCGGCCCGCTCACCGACGTCGAGACGCAGATGGAGTTCGCGGGCGGCGTCCTGGTGCTGCTGCGCCGTCTCACCGACCTGGGGCACGGCGACCGCCCCGCCGTGCCCTACCGGGGCACGGGACACACGGTGAAGGAGCTGTACGAGCGGCTCTTCGCGGACGCCACTACCATCGCCGCCCGCTTCGACGCCCGCAACGGCTCCGCGCATGTCTCGCAGCGGCTGGCCGAGCGGATCGCCCAGCAGCCCCTGGTCGACGTGCTGCCGCTCGGGGTGCGCACCGCGGGACTTCCGGCGGCCCCGGCGCCCGCGGGCGTGCGCCCGGCCGCTGCCCCGGCCCAGGCCGCGGCCGCCACCGACACCCTGGACCTCGCGACTCTGGTCGAGCACGCGCGTACGGTTCGGAGGCAGGGCCGTCCCTCGGCCGACGCCCTCTGGGCCAGGGTCGCCGAACGCGTCGCGGCGGGAGAGGCGTTGCCCGACGCGGCCACGGCCGCCGACCTGCTGGAGTTCCGCGCGACGGCGGCGGCCCGGGCCGGCTCCGAGCAGGCCCGGGAGTTGTTCGCGCGCGCGGCCGACGCCCAGCGGGCGGCCGGGCGCCCCGCCCGCGCGGCCTACGCCCTGCTCGGCGTCGCGGCCGCCGCCGCCCGGTCGGGCGCGGAGACCGTGGAGATCCGGAACCTGCTGGCCGTCGCCACCGAGGCCGCGCGGACCCTGGCCGAGACCGACCCCGCTCGCGCCCGCCGGGTCGCGGCAGCCGAACTGGCCACTCTCCACATCGAGTCGTACCTGCGCGAGCGCGAGACGCCCGAGGAGGACCGGCGGACGCGGGACGCCCATCTGGTCGTCGGGCTGGAGGAGTTCGTCGCCGCGCACGGCACCGGCGGCTGCGCGGATGCGGACGGGGATGTGGATGTGGCGGATGTGGTCGCCGAGGCGGAACTGGTCCTGGCCCGGATGGCGCTGATGACCGGTGACCTCGGCCGGGCGGAGCCTCTGCTGGCGTCCGCCGCGCAGCGCTGCCTCGCCGCCGAGCACCCTTGGGAGGCGGTCGAACCGCTGTCGCTGCGGGCACGCGTGCTGGCGGCACGGGGCGACGCGGAGGGCGCCGAGGCCCTCGCCCGGGCCGCGCTCGCCCATGCCGCCGAGCTGACGGATCCCGAGGAGCACGCCGCCGTACGGCTCACGCTCGCGGAGATCCTGCTGCGCGGCCCCGGCGCGGCCGACGAGGCGGCGGCGCACGCGCTGGAAGCGGTGCACTGGCTCGACCAGGCGGGGCTCGCCGCGACCGGCGGCGCCCGGGCGCGCCTGCTGCTGGCCCGCGCCTACGCGGAGGCCGAGCGCACCGCCGAGGCGGCCGAGGTCCTCCAGTCCGCGCTGCCCGACCTGGTGGAGCACGGCGAACAGGAGGCGGTGGAGGCCCGGCGGATGCTCGGTGAACTGCTGCGCGGACTCAACGACCAGCGTGCGGCGGCCGAGCAGTATCTGCTCGCCGCGGAGACCGCGAAGGGCTGGGAGAACCCCCGTCCGCAGGCGAGCCTGGCCCACTCCGCCGCCGAGGCGCTCGCGGCGGCCGGGCTGCGCGAGGAGGCGCGGTCGGCATACGGACGGGCGCTGGAGCTGTGGCGGCAGGCGGGTGACAACCCCGTCGGGGAGGTCCGGGTGCTGCGGTCGCTGGCCTGGCTGGCGGCGGAGGGC
Source organism: Streptomyces sp. NPDC005878 (assembly GCF_040629815.1). Taxonomy (NCBI): domain Bacteria; kingdom Bacillati; phylum Actinomycetota; class Actinomycetes; order Kitasatosporales; family Streptomycetaceae; genus Streptomyces; species Streptomyces sp. NPDC005878. The sequence goes on along the minus strand of NZ_JBEXWK010000018.1, from coordinate 14,332 downwards.
GCTGCGGGCGACGACCGGTACGGGCAGGCGCGCGCGCTGATGGAGCAGGCGCTCGCCGTACTCGAAGGCTCCGAGGAGCCCGAGTCGCGCTACGAGCGGGCGCAGACCTGGCAGCAACTCGCCGCCGTCCTGGAGGACTCCCTGGAGCAGGACGCACAGGACGAGGAGTACGAGGACGAGGACGACCACGACGACGGGCAGGACGGAGGGGGTACCTCCGCCAACGCAGAACCGGACGTGACGGCCGAGGCGTCCGCGGCTGTCCGGACCGAGATCGTCGCACTCCTCGACCGCGCGTCCACCGGCTATGCCGGGCTCGGCGAGGACGCGTTGCGCGAATGGTTCCAGTGCGCCGCCCGGGCGGCCTGGACCGAACAGGAGATGGGCCGGGCACACGACGGCACAGCTCGGCTGACCGCCCTCATCGCCCGTCTCGGGCAGTTGGAGGGCCCCGAGGCGGCCGAGCTCGCTGCCCAAGCGGAGCAGATACGGGAGCGGTTGGGGTGACTGCCGGGGGGGAGGTGCGAGTAGGCCCCTCCCCCCCCCGCCGCCGGGGCCCGGCGCGCCCTACTGGCGCTGCCAGTGCCCCGGGAAGCTGGGGGGCGCGTTCGGGCTGCACTTGGCGGCCCCGGCGGGTGGCCCCGAAAACAGGAGCAGGTCAAGTGCCACCGGCTCACAGGCCGGCCCGTCGCCCCGAGCGCACGGCCCCAGACGCCCAGGCACCGTTGCCCGCTCGCCGCAACGCCACACTCGCCGCAGTCACCGCAGTCACCGCAGTCACCTCGGTCAGCGCATTCACCCCGGTCAGCGCATTCACCGCCGGATGGCATGACCTGCCGGATGGCGTGACCTGCCGGGCCGTCAGCTCACCCGGGCCGCAAAGTCCGCACCCGGGGTCGGGGTCGGCACCCTCCGTGGGGGACCGCCGTCCGGGTCCGGATCCCTGATGGCTTCCACGGACGGGTTGCCGCCCCGCGTCACATCCTCGCGGGGCCCCTCACCCCAGTCAATCCTCTGGTTTTCTTTCGAAGGCCCAAGCAATACCTTGGGGTTCATGACTCTCGATGATCTCCGCGTCTTCGTCGCCGCCTGCGAGAGCGGCAATCTCAGCGCCGTGGCACGCGATCTGTCGCGTACGCAGTCGGCGGTGAGCCAGCACGTCAAGCGGCTGGAGGCCGAGCTCGGGCTGCCCCTCCTGGAGCGGCGCCCGCGCGGGGTCGCCCCCACCCAGGCCGGGCGCATCCTCCAGCAGGCCGCCGCGCAGGGCATCGGCCACATAGAGCTGGCACTGCGTCAGCTCCGCCAGCTCAGAGAGGGCGACGGCGGCACCGTGCGGATCGCCACCGGCGCCACCACCGTCCGCCACTTCATGTCCGACGCGGTGGTGCGCTTCCGGGGCGCGCACCCCCGCGCCGGACTGGAGTTCCGTACCGAGAACTCTAGCCGGGCCTGCGTAGACGCGCTCGCCGCGGGAGACTCCGATCTCGCCTGGATCACCATCGGCGCCCCCGTGCGGGGCATCGAACAGCGTCCGGTCATCGAGCTGCCGTGGGTCCTCGCCGTCCACGCGGACGATCCCCTCGCGGGCAGGAGCAGCATCGAACCGGCCGACCTGGCCGGTATCCGGCACATTCAACTGCCCGCCGACTCCCGGTCCCGGCACCACCTGGACCGGCAACTGACCGGTCTGGACGTCAGCCTGGCCTCCACCACCAGCGTGGCGGACTGGGACACCGCGATCCTTCTTGCCGAGCTGGGGCTCGGCCACGCCGTGGTGCCCGCGCTGCCGGGGTGGACCGCCTCCGCCCCGGGCGCGGTGCGCTTCGTACCGCTGCCGACGCTCCCCCCGCTGGCGGCGGGGTGGGCGGTACGCCAGTGGGACGCGTTGGGGCCGCTCGCCCAGGAGTTCGCGGGCACCGTCGTGGACACGCTCACGGGGGAAGGGTGAGGGGTGCGCCGACGCGGTACGAAAACTTTCTTCGACTCGTCGGCAACCCCGGCCCTCGCCGCACGTCGTGAGGGGTGAAGGGCGTCGTCCGACGCCGTTCAGCCGACCTGGAGACGTACTACGTGAACACCACGAAGCACCACGGCCGCACCTTCTCCCGCGGGGCTGCCGCCGCCGGACTGCTGGCCGCGCTCGCCGTGCCCGCCCTGGCCCACACGGCCCACGCCGACGGCGGCACGCAGCCGCGCCATCTGGCCACCAGCCGCCCCGCCCCGGCGTCCGCCGCACCGACCGTGGCGCCGTCCACCTCACCCCAGCGCCCCGCACCCGCCACGACGCCCGCCGCCCCCAGCCTGCGGCCCTCCGCCGCGCCCAGCACGCCCCCGAGCGCGCCCGAGCCGGCGCCCCCGACGAAGACCCCGGGCGAGTCCCGGCCCGGCGCCGAACCCAGCGCCGCGCCCTCCCCTTCGACACGCCAGGACGAACTGGCCCATACTGGCTCGTCCAAGACCAACACGGTCCTGGGTGCCGGAGCGGGCGCGCTGATCGCCGCGGGCGCCGGGACCGTCTACGCCGTCCGGCGGCGACAGAACCACTGAGGCGCAGGACGGCCCCGCCGTGCGGGGCCGCGCCGTTCCACCCGAGGAAGTGATGGAGTACACCGCCGTCCGGTACCCGGCGCCGCCAGGGCGTCTGGGCCCGCGCGCCTTTCTGCACTGGCTGCTGCGCCGGGACCGGCTGGTCACCGGGCCGGAGCGCCCGGCCGTCCTCGGCGGGTACGGCCCGCACCCCGCACGGCCGACCATCAGCGGGCTCTACCACGCGCACCGGCTGCGCATGGTTCACCTCGCGGTGATGCTCGTGGACGACCGGGCCACGGCCGAGGACGTGGTGCAGGACGCGTTCACCGCGCTGTACCGGCGCCACGGCGAGGAGATCGCCGAGGTGGACAACGCGCTCGCCTATCTCCGTACCGCCGTGGTCAACGCCTCCCGCTCGGTGCTGCGGCGGCGGCGTACGGCGCGCGCGTACACCCCGCCGCACGAGGCCGACGCGCCCTCCGCCGAGGAGCGCGTCGTCCTCGACGAGGAGCACCGCGAAGTGCTGGCCGCGCTGGGGCGGTTGAGCGCGCGCCGCCGAGAGGTACTGGTGCTGCGGTACTGGGGCGAGCTCACCGAGGCCGAGATCGCGCAGACGCTGCGGATCAGCCGCGGTTCGGTGAAGTCGCTGGCGAGCCGGGGCCTGGACGCCCTGGAGAAGATCTTGAAGGAGCGGTCGTGAGAGGAGTGGACATGAGTGGCGGGGAGAGTCCCGAACGCCCCGTCGAGGTACGGCTGCGGCGGGCGCTGGCGGCCCGCGCGCAGACCGTGACGGTCCGCGATCTGCGCCCGGCGGACCCACCGGGCCCGCATCTGCGCCGGACCGCGCTCCTCCGGTCGTGGCCGCCCACCCCGGGGTCGCGCCGCCTGGCCCTGCCGCTGGCCGCGCTCGCCACCGCGGCGGCCGTGGCGATCGGCTACCTGGCCGTGGAGCCGGGCGGTGCGCCGGACCACCCGCTGCCCGCGGCCACCCCGGGCCCGGTCTCTCCGGGTCCGGTCTCCCCGCACCCCTCCCCCCACCCCTCCCGGGCCGAATCGCCCCGGCCCGAGCCCTCGACGCCGCCGACGAAGGCGCGACGGCCCGCCCGGCCGTCGGCCCGGACCCCGGGCACCACCCCCCAGCCGGACACCAGCGCGCCCCCTCGGACGCCGCCACCGAGGTCGACGGGCCTCCCCTCGCTCCAGCCGTCCCGCACCCCGTCGCCACCGGCAACCCGCTGAAGCGGCCCGTATAGAGGCGGGGGAGGACGCGGCCCGCGCGCCCACCTACAACAGGCACGCACGTGCCGCCGCTGTCCGGTACACCGTTGGCACCGGCGCCCCGCAGAACCCGCCCGTACCGAAGCGCAGGCACGCGCGGCCCACTCGCCCCGACACAGGCACACACGTGCCGACGCTCGTCCCGTACACCGTCGACACCGGCACCCCGCTGAAGCCGCCCACTGAAGCGCCCGTGCCAGGCCCCCGGGCTCGACACGGCCCCCAGCCCACGGGCATACCCGGCCCGCTCAACCCACGCACGCAAGTGCCGGCCGGCCCACCGCCCCCGTAGCCGTGTGTGGGCCGGCCGGCACTCCCCCGTTGTCGTGCACCTCCAGCGTGGCAGGGCCACGGCCCCGGAGGTGACGTGTTTCGGGCTGGTCCGAAACACGGCCGACGGCCATGCTCGGGCGCGTGACGCTGCGCATCCACTTCACCGCCGACGACCTCGCCCGCACCCGGGTGGCCGAGGGGCCGCGGCCGATGCTCGAACTCGACGTAGCCCTGCGGGTGTTGCAGGAGAGCGTGCACCGGGCGCGTTTCGACGCGTGGCGGCGGGAGTCGCTGGCACGGCTGGCGCCCCGCAACCGCCTGGCCTTCGACGTGGTGCCGCCCACCGGATGGTCGCTGGACTTCCTCCTGCCGGTGGAGCCGGGCGGCGTCCAGGAGTTGTGGGAGAAGGTGCGCGCCACCCCGGCGGGGCGGGTACGGGAACACGTGGGCCAGTGGGCGGGCCGGGTCCAGCGGATTCCGGCCTGGACGGGCCGCCTCGCCGACGACCCCCGCTTCCTGCGGGAGCTGGTCGATGTCTTCGAGGACACGTACGAGCAGCTCGTGGCGCCGTACTGGCCCCGGATCGAGCGGCTCGCCGACGTCGACCGGGCGAGGCGGATGCGGCATCTGACCGAGGGCGGCGTGGAGCGGTTGCTCCAGCGGCTCCACCCGCGGCGGGTGCGCTGGAACCCTCCGGTGCTGGAACTGACCATGGCCTCCGGCCACGACGGCGACCTGCGTCTCGAAGGGCGGGGACTGCTGCTCGTACCGACGCTCTTCGGCTCGGCGTATCCGGTCTTCGACGACGCCGGGCCGCAGCCCTGGGTCAGCTTCCCCGTCGGCGACGACCGGCCGCCGTGGTCCCCGCTGCCCGCGACGGTGACCGCGGGCGCCCTGAGCGCCGCGCCCCGCTCGCTCGCGGCGCTCCTCGGCCGCACCCGGGCCACCGTGCTGTGCGCGATCGCGGAACACCCGGGGCTGACCACCAGTCGGCTCGCCGCCCGGGCGGGCATCTCCCCGGCGAGCGCGAGCGAACACGCCACGGTGCTGCGGTCGGCGGGCCTGGTCGGCACGGCACGGGACCGCAACGCGGTGCTGCACACCCCTGCGCACCTGACCGGCCCCTGTGGCCCAGGTCACGTACGCGGAAAGTGTTATGGCCCGGCCCCCTCCCGCTCTCCCATGTGCCGGACACCCCGGCAGCACCGGAGAGAGAGCGGAGCCCCATGCAGCACCACGACGACCACCCCCACGTCCGGCCCGCGAGCGAAGGACGGGCCACCCGGCGGCGTGCGCACCGGCAGCGGTCCCGGCGGGCCGTCGGCACCGCCGTGGCCGGGACCGTGGCGGTCGCCGCCGTCGCCGGAGCGCTGCTGTGGCCGCACTCCGACGATCCCGCCGAGGCCGTACGCACCCAGGCGGCCCCGCCCGCCGGCCACCCCCTCGGCGCCGGAGCGGCAACGGACCCCCCCGCCCCGTCCGCCGCCCCCTCCCCGATACGCTCCACCGCGCCCGCGAAGTCCCCCTCCCCCAAGCCGAAGCCGAGCCGGACCGGCACCGCCTCCGGTTCCGCGCACCCCGGCACGGGAACGGGCTCCGGTACAGGCACGGGCACGGGCGCCGGTACCGGCAGCACGACGACCCAGGGCCACCCGGGCGGCGGTCGTATACCGCGCGGGAGCACACCTCCGCGTACGGACAACGCGCCCTCCGGCGCCGCCGCCTCGTACGTCCAGCAGGTGGTGGACCTCGCCAACGCCGAGCGCGCCAAAGCGGGTTGCGCGCCCTTCAGGGCGAACGGCCGCCTGAACACCTCCGCCCAGGCGCACGCCGACGACATGGCGGCGCGCGACTACTACGAGCACAACAGCCCGGAGGGACGCAACGCGGGCGACCGGATGAGCGCCGCCGGATACGACTGGCACAAGTGGGGCGAGAACATCCACCGGGGGCCGAAGAGCGCCGCCGACGCGATGCGCGACTGGATGAAGAGCCCCGGCCACCGGGCCAACATCCTGGACTGCGGCTTCAAGGACATCGGTGTGGGGGTCAACCTCAGCGGCAACGGCCCGTGGTGGGTGCAGAACTTCGGCAGCTGACCCGCGCCCGGCAGCGGTGGGGCGCGGGACGGCGGACCGTTCCCGGGACGGGCAACCGCCCCGGGGCGGGAGGCCGCCTCAGGACGAGGGGCCCGCGAAGTCCTGCACCCACACCGTGCCCCCGGGCCCCGCCGCGGCGGCCACGCCGGTGTCGCGGTAGCCGCAGTCGAGCATGTTGTGCTGGTGGATCGCGCCGTCCGTCCAGTCCTCGACGATCGCCGCCGGGTCCGCCGTCCCCCGGTCCAGGTTCTCCGCCCAGGCCCCGACCGGATACCCGGCGTTCCGCATCCGGGCGTCGGCGTGCTGCCCCTCGGGGTTCGCGTGGTCGTAGTAGTGGCGCGCCACCATGTCCCGGGCGTGCCGCTGGGCCGCCGACGTCAGCCGCGGGTCCATCCGCAGCGGGGCGCAGCCGGCCGCGCTCCGGCGGCTGTTGACCAGCCGCAGCAGCCGTTGCTCGGGGGGCACGGCGGCCGGTGTGGGCCGGGCGGTCCTCGGGGTGGAGGTGGGTGACGGGCTCGGCTTGGCGGATGGCCGTACGGGTGGGGCGGAGGGGGAGGGCGGGACGGTCGGGGCGGTGGTCCGGGGTGCGGCGGGCGGGGCGGGAGTGGCCCGCGGCCGCGGGTCGGGCCAGAGCAGGGCGGTGCCGACGGCGAGGACGGCGGCGAGCGCGAGGGCGAGCGCGCCCTTGACCGCGTACGCGGGTGCCTTCGCCGGTGCGGCGGGCCCCGCCCCGGCGGCGCCCGGCACCGGCGCGGTGGACGCGACCGGCGCCATACGGGCGCCCGGGACGAACTGCGCGGCCCCGTACAGCGGCGCCAGCAGGGCGAGGCCGGCGAGCAGCCCCTCGGCGGGCACCAGCCCCGCGCCCCGCCCGGAACAGGTCCGGCAGTCACGGGTGTGGCGGGCGATCCGCTTGCGCCACACCGGTGCGGGGCGGCCGTCCCACCCGGCGACGGTCCGGGCCAGCTCGTCGCAGAGCGGCCGGGCCGCGAGCGCCCGCACCACGACCCGGCCCACCTCCAGCTGGGCCTTCATGCGCTGGACCCGGACGGCGGTGTGCTGCGGGGTGAGGGCCATCGCCTCGGCGAGCTCGGCGCGGGTGAGCTCGCCCGCCGCCTCCTGCCACCACAGGGCGAGGAGTTCGCGGTCGCTCTCGTCGAGCCAGCGGGTCGCCTCGGCCACTTCGCGGCGCTGCCCGGACAGGCCGAGGCGCAGGATGGTGAGGTCCACGAAGTCCGGTTCCGGGTCGGCGGCCGCGGCCAGCTGCTCGGGGGCGGCCGGGGTCGTGTACTGCTGGGCGCGCCAGCGGTGGCGTATCTGGTTCATCGCGATGGCGATCAGCCAGGACCGGAAACGGGACGGTTCGCGCAGCCCGTCGAGGCCTTCCAGGGCGTGGAACATGGTCTCCTGCACCACGTCGTCCACGTCCGCGTGGCCGTCCATGGCGCGGCCGACCACGTTGTAGACCAGCGGGAGGTAGTCGGCGACCAGCCGCTCGCGCGCCTGGGCGTCGCCGGTCCGCGCGGCGCCCACCAGCTCCGGCATGGACGTGCTGTCCCTGTGCATCTGCTCCCTCACCCACTGGCGTCGTCTGTGCGCTCCCGTCGTTCGGAGATCCCTGGCAGGCGTGGGGATAACAGGAACCGGGCCCTCATTTTGTACGACGGGCCGCCCCGCCGGAACGCCCACCTCCTGTCGCGCCGGTGTGCGGGATCTCCCGCGTTGTGCTATCGGCGCCGAGGGGAGACGCTGGTGGTGTACGCGGCCGGGAGTCACCGGTGCGCCGCAAGTGAGCACCCACCCGGTCGGGAAGGGGTGAGTTTCGTGCGCATGCTGTTGACCGCCCAACTGGACACCGAGAAGGCCAACGAGGCCATCAGGAACGGCTCGATGCAGAAGACGATGGAAGCCGCCGTGGAGGCGATCCACCCCGAGGCCGCCTACTTCACCTCGCGCAACGGGTGCCGTACCGCCTACCTCGTGTTCGACCTGGAGGACTCGTCGCAGATTCCGAAGACCGCTGAACCGTTCTTCCTCGAAATGGGCGCGAAGGTCGACTTCACGCCGGTCATGAACCAGGACGATCTGCGCAAGGGTTTGCAGGCCCTGGCCCGCTGAACCCCCGCGGCGGGCTCCCGCTCTCCGGTGCGGACGGCACTCAGGACGCGGGACCCGCCGGTGGGGCGCCCCTGACCGCGGCGCGGTAGAGCGCCCGGGCGGCGGCGCCGAACGGGGCGCTGTAGGAGACCTGCGGGGTGTTGCCGCCGGTGTGGTAGCCGCCGATGACCCCGATCACGCCCCAGCCGTCCCACCCCGGCACCAGCATCGGTCCGCCGCTGGTGCCGCCCACGAACGCGTCGCAGGCGATGCGCGCGAAGGTGCCGGGGTCGGCGGGGTCGTCGCTGACGAACCTGGTGGTGCGGCTCCAGCACTCCAGCGGCTTCTGCGCGTTGCCCGGATAGCCGATCATGCGTACCGGGAGGTGGGAGTAGCCGGTGCCGGTGAGCAGGCGGACTCCGCCCACCGCGTCCTGGAGCCTGGTGCCGTCCTGGTTGGGTTCGGTGCGCGCGAACCCGAAGTCGTAGGCGGCTCCGGCGTGCTCGCCCAGGTCGTAGTAGGGCTGCGGCACGTAGACGCCGTCGGTCACCACGGGGAAGGCGCCGAACGGCTTGATCCCGTCGTGGTAGCGCGGCACGAACGCGAGATGGCGCCGGGGCGCGGGGCCCGCGTAGCCCTTCAGGCAGTGTCCGGCGCTCAGCACCAGGTCGCGTCCGGGGCTGCGGACCACCGAGCCGCTGCAGGTGCGGCCGGTGCCGTGGGCGTCGGTCCAGAAGAACGTGCCCGCCTGGGGGATGCCGTCGAAGCTCCGGCTGGGCGGGATGTGCTCACCGGGCCGGGGTCCGTCCTCGGTGGGCGAGGCCGTCGGCCCGGCCCCGGCGCCCTTCGCCACCTCGGCGGGCAGCGCGGCGGCCATCCGCGCCGGGCTCCAGTAGGCGTCGAGCGCGGCGGCGTTCCGGTTCGCCCGGGCCGGCCCGCTCTCGTCGGCGGCGGCCGAGGTGGCTCCCGCGCCGGCCCCCGCGCCGATCAGCAGGGCGGCCGCGAGTGCGGCTGTGTGCCGGATGATCCTGGTTCTACGCACCATCAGTCCCCTTCCGGGCGGACACACATGACGACCCACCATAGGCGCGGCGCGTGGCGGGCAGAAGGGTCCGCCGGGGCCCCCGGCCGGCGCGCCGGTCACACGACGGCGACGGGCTCGGCCGCGCGTTCCAGCAGCCCGGCGCGCAGCGCGTCGACCAACCGCTCGTCGGCGCCGAGCAGTTCGCGTGCGTAGGTGTGCACCGAGCCGTGCCGGTCCGCGAGGCCGTCGAGGAAGAGGCGCATGACGGCGGCGGGGGCGCGGCCGTAGTCCGGCCAGGTGATCTCGCGGCCGGGGTGGGCGGCCCGCCAGTCGGCGATCAGGCGGTCGGTGGCGAGCCCGGTGAGGGTGAAGTCCTCGATGACGGCCTCCTCGGGGACACCGAGCAGGGTCAGCACGAGCGCGGCGAGCAGACCGGTGCGGTCCTTGCCCGAGGCGCAGTGGAAGACCAGCGGCCCGCTGCCGGGCGCGGCGATGACCCGCAGCGCCTCGCGCAGCTCCTCCACTCCGTCGTGGGCGACTTCCAGGAAGCGGTCGGCGAGGTACCGGCCGGTGTCCACGTCCGCGCCGAGGCTCGCCTGGTCGTACGGGCGGTGCTCGACGCTGAGGTTGCGGTACGTCAGCGAGGCGTGCTCGGGGACGCGTCCCTTGCCCTCGATCTCCCACGGGTAGCGCAGGTCGATGACCGTCCGCACTCCCAGGCCCAGGAACCGCTTCCAGTCCTCGCCCTGGAGTTTGCCCAGCGAGTCGGCGCGGTAGAGCCGTCCCCACCGCACGGTGCGGCCGTCCTCGGTGCGATAGCCGCCCAGGTCACGGAAGTTGTGCAACCGCTCGAACGCGATGTGTCTGTTCACAGGAGCGCACCCTACGGCCGTCCCGGCCGTCCGTCCGTGGTGTGGATCACTGGACACACCGCCCCGAACCGGGTGGTGGGGCGGCACACCGGGTTGAGATCCTCTCGACCATGGCCGAATGGGCAACCTTCGCCGTCGTTCCCGGCAGCGGCGACCACGAGCGGTACGAGCTGTACGAGTCGCGGTTCGGGGCGGCCGGGCTCGATCTGGACCTGCTGGCCGGTCCCGACGTCGTGCTGCCGTTCCTGCGCGCCCACGACCCCGCGCGCCACGGCTGGCTCGACGACGTCCGCTGCGAGGGCGCGGTCCTGGTCGACCCGCACCGCCGGGTGCTGCTGGTCTTCGTCCGGGACGGGCCGACCACCTGTATGCGACACCGGGCCGCCGCCCTGGAGCTGCTGCGCCACTCCTGGCCGGGCTGGCAGGTGCGCTGGACCTTCGACGGCCCGGCCGAGCTGCGCGCCTACCTGGGCCTGGACCCGGACGCGGTACGCGATCCGGGCCGCGAGGTGCGCGCGGGCGCTCTGCTCACCCCGGGCGACGGGGAACTCGCCGAGGACGATCCGCTCGCCACGGTCGTCACCGTGGGCGCCGGCCGCTGCCACCTCCTCGCCGCCGCCGGGGACCACCCGGTGGCGGAGGGGCCCGCCCTCCTCGACCGCCTCGCAGCGGCGCCCGACCACGGCCGGTGCGAACTCGCGGTGCTCTCCGGGCTGCACGTCGACCCCGCGCGGCGCCTGGTGGGCTGGTGGCTGCTGGGCGCACAGGCCGGGGCCTACCAGATGGAGGCGCGCTGGCCGGGCTGGACCGTCGAGTTCTGGCAGGACCGGTGGCAGGAGCAGGCCCGGGCGGCGGGCGGCCGGTTCGCCCCGCCGCCGGTGGAGCGCCGCCAGGCCCTCGTCGACGTACGGGACGAGGCGCGCGAGCACTGGGCGGGCCGAGGGAGTGCGGCGCGGCGCGGCCCGGCGCGGCCCCTCGGCCCCGGTCCCGTGGACGGCGGCGGTTTCCTGCCGGACGTCCCCGCCGACCTCGCCCCCGCGGCCCTGCTCTCGGTCGACTCGGCTTGGCGGCGGGCCGTCAGGGAGGTGAGGTGAGGGGTACGCCCTGAGCGGCTAGGCACCCGTCCGCGCAAGCGGGTTCAGGCTGGCCGGCTCCGGCTCTCGCGGGCGTCGGCCCGCAGGTCGCCGAGGGCGAGGAGCAGCGCGCCGACCACGAAGGCGAGCGACACCAGCAGTCCGTGGTCGTACGCCGCGGCCCAGTCGTCGTCCGCCAGCCGCGCGAAGAAGACCGCCCCGGCGGCGGCGATACCGACGGCGGAGCCGACGCGCTGACCGGTCTGGAGGGTGCCGCCCGCGCTGCCCGCCGAGCGGACCGGGACCCGGGAGAGCGTCAGCGTCTGGTTGGGGGCGATGACCAGACCGCTGCCGAGCCCGGCGAGGAGCAGCGGGGCCGTCATCGCCCACGCCGCGGACCGGCCCGGCACCAGGTGGACGGCGAGCGCCGTGGCGCCCAGCCCCGTGGCGACCATGACCAGGCCCACCGCGACCAGCCGGCGCCCGAAGCGGCCGACGAGGCGCCCGCCGATGGTGGCGGCGACTGCGGAGCCGACCGCGAACGGGGTGATGGCCAGGCCCGCGAGCAGCGCGCTCAGATGCAGTCCCGCCTGGAGGTAGAGGGCGCTGATGAAGAAGATCGAGGTGAACCCGCCGAAGTAGAGCAGGATCAGGGCGCAGCCCAGCCAGTAGCCGCGGTCGCGGAACAGCGTGAGGTCGACGACCGGGGACGCGCCGCCGGCGCTCTGGCGCCGCTCCCAGGCCACGAACGCCGTGAGCAGCACGACCGACAGGACCAGGAGCAGCCACTTCTCGGGGCCGTGCCACTGCTGGGCCTGGACGAACGGCAGGAGCAGCGCCAGGACTCCGGCGCCCAGCAGCAGCACCCCGACCGGATCGAGCGCGCGCAGCGAGATGCGGCGGGCGGACGGGGTGTCCGGGAGCAGCCGCCGGGCCAGCAGCAGGCAGCCGATCCCGAGGGGCACGTTGACGTAGAACACCCAGCGCCAGCCCTCCCGCGGGCCCGCCGCGTGGATGAGCAGCCCGCCGAGGAGCGGGCCCACGGCGGTGGAGAGGCCGATGACGCTGCCGAGCATCCCGAAGGCACGGCCGCGTTCGGCGCCGGTGAACATCTGCTGGATCAGGGCCGAGATCTGCGGCGAGATCAGCCCCGCGGCCAGGCCCTGTACGGCTCGGGCCGCCACCAGCCAGAGGCTGGACTGGGCGGCCCCGCAGGCCGCCGAGGCGAGGACGAACAGGGCGAGCCCGGTCATGAACACCGCGCGCCTGCCCCGGGCGTCGCCGACCCGCCCGGCCGGGACGAGGAAGAGGCCGAAGGCGAGGGCGTACCCGGAGAGGACCCACTGGAGGTCGGCCTCCGGGGCGTCCAGGGCCACCCGGATCGAGGGCAGGGCGACGTTGACGATCGACACGTCGAGCAGCGTCATGAACCCCGCCACCAGGCACACCGCGAGCGCCCGCCAGCGGCCGCGGTCGGACAGGGGCTCGGCGGCGGCCGTACCGGCACGGCCCGGCCCGGCGTCGCAGCCGCCCTCGGAATGCGGAGCCACCGGCGGCCTTCTTTCTCACGCGGTCAGGGGCAACGGTACGCATCCGCATGATGACGCAGGAGACACACCGCACGCGCCCTCCCGCGCCGGTCCGGCGCGGTGACGGCCCGTAGCCCTGGCGAAGCGGCCTTACGAGGGGATCATTGAGTCAGGGAGCGACGCGAGGCACCGCGTCCGCCGCCGCGCCGCCCATGACCCCGGTGGACGCAGGAGGACCCATGGCCGCCGAGGTGAGGAGTCCCCGGGCCCGCTACCGGGAGCAGACGCGCGCCGAGATCAAGGCGGCCGCGCTGGACCAGCTGGCCGAGGGCGGCGCCCAGGCGGTGGCGCTGACCCGGATCGCCCGGGACATGGGGCTGTCCGGACCGGCCCTCTACCGCTACTTCGCGGGCCGCGACGAACTGCTGGACGAGCTGATGCGGGACGCGTACGACGATCTGGCGCACGCCGTCACCCATGCCCGGGGTTTCGGTGCGAGGGACGCCCGTGCGGTGCTGCACACCCTCGCCGACGCGTTCCTCGACTGGGCCACCGCGCAGCCGCACCGCTATCTGCTGATCCAGGGGACCCCGGTGCCGGGCCATGCCGCGCCGCCCGACACGGCGGAGCGCGCGCGGGCCGCGCTCGGCCCCTTCCTCACCGTCTTCGCCTCCGGCGACCCCAGCGACGCGTTCCGCCCGACGGTGGAGGAGATGGCCGGGTGGGTACGGGAGGACGACTCGCTGGCCGCGTGGATCGCGGAGCACACGGGGCTGCCCCCGTACGACGCGCGGACCGGTACCGCGCTGGCGGGCGCGGTGCTCGCCTGGTCGCAACTGCACGGCACGGTCAGCCTCGCGGTGTCGGGCCAGTACGGCGGGATCGGCCCGAGGACGCGGACCCTGCTCCTGGCCCAGGCCGACGCGCTGGCGGACGCGTTCCGGCTGGCGTGACCGGCGGATCGGGGGCGGGCCGAGTACGGCGGAACCGGGGGCGCGAGGGCTGCCGTCCCCACCGCGGCCCCAACCGGCGTTCCGTCGCTCAGAGTTGTTGCTTCTTCGACTAATCAACGGAATGACTCATTGCGGTCTCGTTCACCCTCAACTCCTTGACGCCCCATGCGCCTCCCAGTTGACTTCCAGCCACCTCGGCCGCGAGGACGCGGCCATGTCAGGGGAGGTCTCTCGATGAACACCCGTATGCGTCGTGCCGCCGTGTGCGCGACCGCCACCGCGCTGGCCGTCTCCCTCGCCGCCTGCGGAAGCGCCAAGGAGTCCGGGGACCCCGCCAAGAAGTCCGGGGCCAGGAAGGGCGGCGCCATCAAGATCGGCCTCCTGCTTCCGGAGAACCAGACCGCGCGTTACGAGAAGTTCGACAAGCCGCTCATCGAGAAGATGGTCAAGGAGCTCACGGCGGGCAAGGGTCAGGTCGTCTACGCGAACGCCAAGCAGGACGCGACAATCCAGACGCAGCAGGTCGACACGATGATCACCAACAAGGTCGACGCGCTGATCGTGGACGCGGTGGACTCCAAGGCGATCGCGGGCGCGGTGAAGAA